>VYDA01000137.1:2122-6847 GCA_009843665.1 Caldilineaceae bacterium SB0675_bin_29
CTCGCGTACCGTTTTTGCCTGAGCTGGAACCATTTGGCGGATTGGCCTCATTCGGCAGATCGAGTTCAATGTCGTCTGAAACAGTGATCTGAGTAATACCGAACCGGTCGCGCAAGTCCAGGAAAATCAGTCCGCCGTGATCGCGACGGCGGTTGACCCACCCGGAAAGAGTGACCTCTTTACCGGCATCGCTGGCTCGCAGTTCGCCACAAGTATGGGTCTTCAGCATAGCAGTGCTCCGTAAGGTAGAAACGGTGAGACCGCGCTCAGTGTGGGCGCACAGTGCAAACAAGAAGTCAACGCCCTGCGGGGATTGCGCCGGACACGTCAATGCGCGCATCACAAGAAGCTCAATTATAGATGGGACGCGGGGGCGATGCAATTTTTTGACCCAGTCTGGATGACTACACCGAGTCCCTGAATGGATTTGACGAGGCGTTGCGTGGGCTTTATCGTATTGGATTGACGGGACAGTTGGTGGAATGCTCGCCTAAGGTTCAGGCGCATCAATTCGAGGAGCAGTTTCATGCCGGTAAAAATTGCGCAGGTGGAGAAGAGGTTTGCAAGTCCGGGGCCGCATCCCAACGGACTCCAGGCCAGCGCCGATGGGCTGTGGTGTATTGACCAGGGCAACGATCGGCTCTATCGCCAGGACTACAGGACAGGGGAAGTGATGTTCGACGTCCAGACCGACACTGTCAAGTCGAGCGGTATAACGGTTGGCGGCGGCTATGTGTGGATCGCTTCCACTTATGAGAGAAAGATTGCGCAGTTGGATGCGGAGACGGGTCGGACTGTAGCCAAGTACAGTTCACCAGGAGCCGGTGTTGTGGCGTGGCGGGAGGGTGCGGCCGACGCCCAGGAAACGGGAGCCCACGGCCTGGAGTGGCGGGATGGGAGGCTGTATGTCGCCTCACCGCCCTCCCAGAAGGTGCACATCATGGATCCCGACGGCTGGCAGGAGGTACACAGCATCCGGGTACCGGGGCTGCGGGTACACGGGATCGCATGGTCGGAAGATGGGAAGCTGTGGGCGGCGGATACATCGGCGGGCACCGTATGCCTGCTGGATCCCGAGAGTGGGCGTATCTTTGATGTGATACGCGTAGAGGCACCAGATGAAATCCACGGCATGACCATCCACGAAGGCGTGCTGTGGTTCTGCAATGCCGAGACTTGCGAAATCGGCAGGCTGCTTGTGGCATAAGTGCGTTCTGAAACGACGAATTGGGTTGCGCGAAACGGTAACCCGTCTAAACCGGCGAGGCAGAGGAAAGCGGGTCTGTCGCACCGGGCGAAGATTCGTCAGTTGGTGGGGTGCCTGGTGCGGCAGTGGTTGGAGGCAACTGCTTGCACACTATTGACCATTTCTTAATTTGGCAATAATGGTAGTGTGTAAAATTAGTAACAGGCAAGAGGACACACGGATTCTGACACTGAAAGGCGTGGGATTGCTACAAGTTAGCTATGCCGACTCGCGGCCAGGCACTAGGCGCTATCGTTGACGCAATGCCCAGCTTGCACTATAATATGAACGAAAAATCCGGCGTTGGCGCAGTGGCTTAGAAGATCTGGGAAAGCGATCTCCTCGTGGATAGTACGGCTTCTCAACCTGCGGCATTTCGCAACGATCTCAGGCAGCAGGTACGAGCCGCCCCTGGTTGGTTTCAGGGACGACAGGGTAGGCGAATGCGCGAGATGTTGCTCGCCTATTCGTTTCTGGCGCCCGCATTCATCATAATAGGTCTCTTCGGTCTATTTCCCCTAGCTTTCGCCGCTTATGAGAGCACCCTGCGCGGCCTGAATAAAATCGTCGGCTCATACGACGGTTTGGGCAACTACGTCAAAGCAGTTGACAACCTCATCTACATCATAAATTTTTGGCTAGCTGTCGGCTTAGTCTATTTTGCCGTGAGCATGATCGCGCGCGCTGTTCAGGAACACCGGCAAGAGCAGACGAATGCGATGCGTTGGGCGTTACCAGCAGCTCTGACAGCGGCGGGCACAGCTCTAATTGCCCGTTTTGTGTTCATTCTTCTGCCTGAGATGCTGCTTATTCCATCTAAGCTGCGAGGGCAGAACAACACGCAAGAAGCATTTCGCAGTCTCGTTGTGGAGACTTGGTGGTTGCCAAAAGTGCAGATCGCGCTTTGGATTGGGGTCGTCTTTCTAGCGGCGGGCGCGGTTTGGGCGCTTCTCATCAATAGACAGATGCCGAAAGACGGGCGTGACCGTATCTACTTCATGCCGTTCTTCAATACCGGTATCTGCTTAATCAGCGGCGCGGCGCTGATCTGGTTTACATGGACAGAGATCAACGCGGCGTACGCCGAAGCGCTCGAAGAGGGCGTGGGATTGGAACTTTGGTCGCAAATAGTGACCATCAGCGCTGGGTTCCTGCTCTTGCTGTTAGCCTGGCGTTTGTGGGAAAGCGCGAGGGACCGTTCTTCCAATATGGGCGTGGCACTGCGGCTGGTGGGCGCGGTGGCGCTGATGGCGGGGGCCTGGGTGTTGATTGCCGAGCTTCCGAGAGTCGTGGCGGCGGGCGATGAGGACTGGTGGAACGGGTTGATGGCGACCGTTTTCTACGTATTGGGAACGGTGCCGATCCAACTTGGCCTTGCGCTGATTCTAGCGGCACTCCTCTTTCAGAAAATTCGAGGACAGACACTCTTTCGCGTCCTCTACTTTCTGCCGTACGTGGCGCCATTTGTCGGCACGGCCGCGGTTTTCCGAATTATTTTCTCCAACAGGCCGACCGCACCGCTGAACAGCTTACTGGACCTGTTCGGCGCGGAACCGCTGCTCTGGTTGAGTGAGCCGGCGGGGATCATCCAAATGATTACCGGAGGGAAGATTGATTTGGGGCCTATTCTGTCGGGTCCCAGCCTAGCTCTGGTCGCGATCATGATATACGGTACATGGACGTATGTCGGTTTCGATACTGTTATCTTTTTGGCCGGGCTGGGGGCGATACCCAATGAGCTATATGAGGTAGCGGATATAGACGGCGCAGGGGGGTGGGCGCAGTTTCGGCATGTGACACTGCCGTTACTTTCGCCGACAATCTATTTCCTGTCGCTCTACGCGGTGATAGGTACATTCAAGGCCTTCAATCACATTTTCGTACTGCGGCAAGCCGCTGCGTTAGGCACGACCGACACGGCCAGTATCGTAATTTTTCAAGCGTTCAAGCGAGACACGAGGTACGGGTACGCATCGGCGTTAGCCATTCTGCTCTTGCTCATTATTATGGTCATAACGCTTGTCAACAACCGGATTGCAAGCAGGAGGGTCTTCTATGGCTAATGAAGCATTAGCCGGGCGTGCCCTTCGACCAAGCCAGACCGATCCGGCCACGCGGCGAGCTGCTCTGAATCAGGCGATCATATACACCGTGCTGATATTAGGCGCCGCGGCCGCAATACTGCCCTTTCTCTATACGGTGAGCGTGTCGCTGATGAATCTGACCGAAGCCACCGGAGGACGGGCACTGCCTTCCACGCCGCAGTGGACCAACTATACAGAGGCTTGGCACGACGCTCAGTTCTCGCTATATTTCATGAACAGCGTCAAGATTACGCTGATTTCGGTCGGCGGAGCGGTTGTGTTCTGCGCGCTCGCGGCCTATGCCTTCGCGCAGATGGAATTTCCAGGCAAAAGCTTTCTGTTCACTCTGCTGCTCTCGACACTGATGCTTCCTGAAGCGATAACCTGGGTTCCAAACTTCATCACGGTTTCCTGGTTGGGTCGCATTAGTCCAATACCCTGGATCAACAACTGGCCTTCGTTGACGATTCCATTCATGGCGAGCGCGTTCGGGATATTTCTGTTGCGCCAGTTCTTCCAGCAGATCCCTCGCGAACTTTGGGACTCTGCGCAGATTGACGGTTCCGGGCATTTTCGCTACTTGATCACGGTGGTTCTGCCGCTTTCCACTGCCGCGGTTATGACGCTGGTATTATTTGGTTTTGTGGGCGCCTGGAATGCGCTTGCCTGGCCGATTCTGGTGACGACGTCATCGGACTGGCGACCCATTTCCTACGGACTGCTTGTTTTTCTGGATGAGGCGGGGGCGCTTCTGCACTTGCAGATGGCGGGTGCAATCATCACTATGCTGCCGATCGTCGTCCTCTATTTCTTCACGCAGCGCCATTTCATCGAGGGGATTGCTACGACCGGGCTGAAGGGTTAGCAGACGCAGTTTGACAAGGGTAAGGTTAGATTCGAGACTATGACAGTCAGTACTCGATTTTCAATTTCGTGTTATCCGTTTCGGTATTCAACCATAACAGGAGATAGAACCGTATGAATACAAAACGAATGTGGATGTTGGCAACGCTTCTGGTCGCAGCTATCGTTTTGGCGGCTTGCCCGGCGCCGGCGGCTCAAGCGCCGGCGGCGATGGAAGAGGAAGCGCCTGCGGCCGAGGCGATGGACGAAGGGCCATGCGCTCCGGCGGCTGACGGCCCGCTGGCCGGGATCGATCCGCGCGGTCAGACAATCGTATGGTGGCATCAGCACCGTGGCTCTCGCGAAGAGAAGCTCGCGGTGATCGTCGAGGATTTCAACACGAACAATGAGTGCGGTATTGTCCTCGACGCGCAGAATCAGGGCGGTTACAACGATATCCGTGACAAGGTGAATGCCAGCACGGCGTCGGGTGAGCAGCCGGCTAGTCTAATTGTTGGTTATCAGAACGACCAGGCATTTTACCAGCTGAAC
>VYDA01000137.1:6857-9470 GCA_009843665.1 Caldilineaceae bacterium SB0675_bin_29
GCTGAACGGCGTCCTGGCCGACTTCGACAATTTCATCGACGATCCTACGTGGGGATTCACAGCAGAGGAACGTGATGACTTCTTCGCCAGCTTCATGGAGCAGGGCGTCCATCCGGTTTTCGATAGCCAGCGCCTTGGCTTCCCGCCCAACCGCTCGATGGAAGTGCTCTATTACAATCAGACCTGGCTGGAAGAGTTGGGATTCGACGGACCACCTTCGACTCCGGCAGAGTTTGAGGAGATGGCATGCGCCGCGGCGGAAGCGAACGGCGACGGCACCGGCGGCTACATTTTGCGAGATGATGCTTCAGCGACGGCGTCCTGGACATTCGCTCTCGGCGGCGACGTGCTGAACGAGGACAACACCGGCTATGTCTACAATGGACAGGCCACGATTGACGCCATGACGATGCTGAAGCGCATGTTCGACAACGGCTGCGCCTATTTCTTCACCGAAGGTTACCCGAATCCTGAGTTTGCAGCGCGGCGGGCAAGCTTCACACAGGGCTCCAGCTCCGGCCTGCCGTTCTATGCCAACGACATGGTCACTATCGCTGAAGAACAGGGACGCGACATGGACGTGTGGGGCGTGACCGCGATTCCGCACACGACAGAGAATCCGGTGCAGAATATCTACGGCGCCGACGTAATGATTACGGCGGGTCCGCCGGAGCAGGAACTGGCGGCGTGGCTGTTCATTAAGTGGTTCACATCACCGGAGGTTCAGGCGCGGTGGGTAGAGGCCAGCAACTACTTCCCCACTCGGGCAGGAACGGAGGCGCATCTGACCGGCTATGTGGAGGAGAACCCGCAGTATGGGGAGGCGCTGGCCCTGTTGGGTTACGGCGCGTATGAGCCGCAGCTCATCTCATACCAGGCTGTGCGCGACGCCGCGGAAACGGCCTTCAATGAGATCATGCAGGGCGCGGACATCCAAACGACGCTCGATGCGTTGACGGAGACAGCCAATGAACTGCAGGAAGAGTTGATGGGTGAGGTAGAGTAGAGGGTCGTGACAGATGCTATAGCAGCATCCATGTAACCGAATTGCCAGAGTAAATGGAGTGGAGGGGATGCCCCTCCACTCTTCTTCTTTCAGGATTCTGACTTCTGGGCGTTCTTATCGGCAGCCTTTGGCCCGCGACGCGGCCGACCGCGGAAATCCAATTGCTGGAATCGCTCGTAGTGTCGTTTACTGCCGTCTTCCTGTTCTTCTCCCCCCCATTCCCGCATGCGTTTCTCGGTAGCCTCGAGGTCGTCGAACTGGCTTTCATGACAGAGGATCGCCTTGATCTTCAGTTCGAGGTCATTCGTAATGTCCACTTCGACATCGGACTCTTCGGCATGGCTGATGTAGAGCTGGCTGATGTTGTGGGGAGGATAGCCCTCGTTGGTCAGGTCGGGATAGAACATCGGGTTGTCGGCCGCGGGGAAGATGGCCTCGAGGGCGATGAGTCCGGCGTTACGGTGGTCGGGATGGTTGATGTAACCGCGCCCGGAGATATAGCGGTCGGGGCTGTTGCATATGACCAGTTGCGGACGAATGCGGCGGATTTCGCGACATACACGTTTACGTATTTCGGGCGTTGGGCGTAGGAAGCCGTCCTCCTCGTCCATAAACAGGACATTCTTGACCCCGCATAGGGCGGCCGCCTTGCGCTGCTCCTCTTTGCGCATGAGGATCAGCTGCCGGCGGGTGACGAGGGGATTATGGTTGCCCTTGTCTCCGTTGGTCAAAATCATGTATGTGACTTCGATTCCCTGGCGCGCCATCTGGATCGCGGATCCTGCGCAGGAGAAGTCGGGGTCATCCGGGTGCGCCATAATAATGAGAACACGTTCCACCTCAGACCAGTCCGGTGGTTTCATTTCGCGGGATTCGGACATTGGTTTTGTCTCCTGGAACAACGAAAGCAGCAACGAACACAAAAGCCCCTGCCGGCGCAGGGGCGAGGTTAAACATCGAACGAAGTTGCTTTGAATCGAATCGTGCCGCCATCTACAAAGGAAATGCGAGGAAGTCGCCCGCCTCATCTCATTGGACGAGAGAAGGGCGGGCCCGCGCCGAACTCGTACTTCAGATCAGACCATGTCGAGTGCTTCGTATCCCGGTCCTTCTTCGAAGTACATGGCGTTCAGTTCGGTGGTATAGGCGTACTCCTCCGGCAAATCTTCTTCGGGCAAGATAGCATCGGTGGGACATTCAGGTACGCACGCACCGCAGTCGATACAGGTTTCCGGATCAATATAGTACCAGGGCCATTCCTCTTCGGGCATGCCTGGGATAATGCATTCCACGGGGCAAACCTCTACGCAGGCACCGTCCCGTATGCACAGATCAAAGATCACGTGGGTCATGGATTGACTCCTCCATCAAGCTAAGTAAAGCTGAATTTGAATCGATAGCGCCTAAGAGCACAATGGCCCACGATTCAAATGCACCATACAACAGGTCTCATAGCCAGTGCAAATCCTTTTGTAGTCAGTTGAACTATAGGCTGAATGTAACCAGTTCAGCAGAAAAGTCCGGCGGAAAGGGTCTTCATTTCAGATCTTTTTCGGTGCCATGAGGCGCAAACAGGCCCTCTTGGCTCAACCGCCGTCGTCGTGCAG
>VYDA01000137.1:9480-10239 GCA_009843665.1 Caldilineaceae bacterium SB0675_bin_29
TCGTGCAGGTGTGAGCAGGCAGATCAGGTTACTTTTCACGGTCAGCGAGCGGAAACCTGGGTATGACGCCTGGATTGACGAGGTTTTCGGCAGGCGGCCAGTATCCGCTCAGAACAGCCGCCGCGTTGGCGATGCCACCGTTTGTGACGTCCTGCATTGCCTGTACAGAGATGGCGCCAACGTGGGGGGAGAGAATCACGTTTTCGAGCGAGAGCAAAGGGTGATTCGGCGGCCTCTCTTCTTCAACAAAGACATCGATACCTTCAAAGGTGTCAATTCCTGCACCGGCCAACGTCCCTTCTTTCAGGAGCTCCACCAACGCCTTCTCGTCGACAATGGCCCCCCGCGACGTGTTGACGAGGTAAGCGCCCGGTTTCATTTTGCGGAGCATGGTTTCGTCGAGCAAGTGGTACGTCTCATCAGTCAGGGGCAGGTGAAGTGACACATCATCTGACTCTTCAAGCAGATCCTCCATGCCCTTCATCTCGACGCCCAGCTCATTTGCAGCTTCCGTGGGTGCGGCCATGTTACGACGCGTAGCAATTACGCGATAACCGAAGCCCTTCGCCCTCCTGGCCACTGCGCGGGCTGAGTTGCCGAAGCCGACCAGTCCGAGAACGCGGCCTTCAAGGCGCTGATTGGTGGAGGCCTGGCGGCGCGCTTCATTCCAGGCTCCGGCCGCCATCGCTGCGGACATCTGCGGCAGTTTGCGATGCAAGGCCAGCAGCAGCGCCATCGTATGGTCGGCCTGTTCTTCAA
>VYDA01000626.1 GCA_009843665.1 Caldilineaceae bacterium SB0675_bin_29
ATTCAGTTCCCGGCATCCTTTTCCCGCAGCAGCGACGGCCGCCGTCTGGCCGCCTTCGTAGATAGCCTCGCCACCAACGCCCCGGAGATTAGCGTTTCCGTTGAAGTCCGCGCTTTCGATCTCATGACCACAGCCTTCGCCCGCTTCTTGCTGGAGCGGGGAATCCGTTTCGTCGTCGTCGAGCGAAGCGGCCAGCCCGACACATTTGCCAACTGGCAGGCCGCTGCCGAGAGTACCGGCACACGCCTTCCTCTCCACATCCGCCTCATCGGTAACGACCGTGATCCGCTTCCTGACGACAAGCTAATCCGGCGTCCCCAGGAAGAGTTGCTGGACAAATGGGCCAAACGCATCGCCGACCTGCTCAAGGACGGCACCGACGTCTTCTGTTACGTCCACAACCCCTTCGAAGGCCACGCTCCGGAAACGGTCCGCCGCTTGCTCGCCCGGATCGGCCAGTACCTGCCCCTACCCGACTGGAATCCCGCGGTCGGGCGGCCTGCAGGAGAGGAGGACAGCGGTCAATTGTCGCTGTTCTGAACTCAAGTGGACTGTTAATCTAGGTTAAACCCACAGTTAACCCTATCTACGCGATTCTCTTCACCTCTGCAGCGACAAATCTCGCCTAAATCCCAGCCCAATTCCTTGAATTGCGGTGCTATACTTATCCCCATTGTCGTTCACCCTCAGTCCGTAAAAATAGCGATTCAGGGGATCGAAATGGAGATTGTTGATTTTCTGCAGCTTGTCCTCTTGCTAGGTCTGCTCGTGGCAGTCGCGATTCTGCTGTATAGCCTCCGGGCTGCGCGTCGCTCGGACGACAAACAGGATAAGGATGAAGTATCCAAAATGAATCAGTTGCGCTTGGCACCCAAGCGCGCGGTCCTTCGCCCGCGAAACGCCCTCAATCGAGAACTGGACAGACGCTTAGCTAGCGGATAAAAGAGAAGCCGGCCCTCCAGGGGCCGACTTCTATGGGGTGATCCAACCCGAATCTCTGAATGTGTGACGGCTGTTGCCGCAGCCGTCACTTTAGCGCCAGGCTGGACCGGTCTCCAGTATAGCACGCCGCTTTTCCGCGGCCAATGTCAACTGGGAAGGACGCCTGTTCAGCCGCATGCCACGGTGCTGCACACATGAGCGCCGCACTCCGTAGCGAAAAGTCGGCGTCCGTCTTGGCCCGTTGAACAGTGCTTGTCAGTCGAACATGTCAAGCGTTGGTCGTTGTAAAGCCGAAGCAGAGAGAATCTCTAAATCAAATCCATACAGGAGACCAATTTCAGATGCTTCACCAAACACTTTCGCACCGCCTCTATCGCGTGAAGAGGCAACTCACATCGGCCCTCTGCATTGTCCTGATGCTGGCGCTTTCCGCCTGCGTCGTGCAGACAGTTCCAGCTGCCCCGCAAGGCGCGAGCGAATCCATGGATTCCGCGCCGGCAGTGGACCTGAATGCCGTCAAGGAATACGCTTTGGAGAATGCGGAACTGATGCAGGGCGCCACCGCCAGACTGGCTGACGTTGCGCAGCAGTACTACGATCTCGTTCAGGAAGCGCTCGAAGCGAATTCCGATGCCGATCCATACGAACAACTTTGGGCCAATAACCAGGAAGAAATCAGCGCCCTTGTCCACCAGGCGCGAGATCTGTGGCTTGAGGCCAGCACCTACTATGAACTTGATGAGGGCATCGTAGCCGGCGTTCCCTCGCTGGCCCACTACGATGTCTGGATCGACGCAGGCCCCCCTGGCTCCGAGGATCCGGAAGAGGCCTTGCAGTGGACTCTAGAGTTGCCCGACGGCCGCGTTTACGAGTCCCCTGGTAACTTCTTCCACAATCTACTGGAACCCACGCTTTGGGGAACAAATCCTGAATTCACCGGCCTTAAGGTCGATATGGATGGCAATGGCGCCATCAGTGTAGGCGAAGCCTTGCCTGAAGCCAACATGCTTCTCGGCGCTACCCAGGGACTGAACGACGCCACTATTGAAATGCAGGGCGCCATCGAAGCCTGGGAGCCGACGCTTGAGGACGCTCTGACCGCTCTTGTCACCATGATCCCGACCATGAACGAATATTTCGGACAGTGGAAAGAGTCCGTCTTCGTCACTGGCATGGACAGTGAGCAGGAAAGCTTCATCGCCGTTAGCCGCCTGCATGACATCAAGGGGATCCTCGCTGGCCTGAGTTTCACTTATGACAATATCTCGCCCCTGGTGTCCAATAGCGACGATCAGCTTCACAAGCAGATCCGAACCGACTTCAACACCCTGATTACATACGTTGACGATCTCTTTGCACAGGAACAGGAAGGCGTGCAGTTCAGCCCCGAAGAGGCCGACCTCTTCGGTACTGAGGCCCAGGACTTGGCAACCGCCCTTGCCGCCCTGGTAGCACAGGCCGCCTCAGATCTGAATATAGCTCTCGATCTGGCCTGACTTGACCTGACCTGTGAAGTCGCTGCGCCCTACGTTTAAATGGGGCGCAGCGACTCGCCAGACCTGGCAAAGAGGCTTGGAGCAACTTCTGTGAAAGACGAATGTCGTGAATAGCGCTGCCGAGCCGACGATTATGTCGGGAAACCGTACTTTCCTCGGTCTGATCTGCATTGCAATCGTTTTGGGCAGTGCAGTTTTGATGGCGGAGACCACGCACGCGCAACTGAAGCCCAGAGCTGGTTTCGTCTCGCCCCCCGCACAGCATGGGCAGGACGACGACGAGACCCACCTGTGGCAGGTGGCCGAGCAACTTCGCAGCTTTACCTTTGAGGCCCAGCGCGCGCTTTACGAGGCAGAGCGCGCTGAGCACGACGAGACCAGGAACGCCCTCGCCGCGCGGTCCCAAACGAACATCGAATCCGCAATTCGGGTCTATAACGAAAATCTGCAGCCATCTCTTGCCGTCCTGGCACCCGCCGCTGCCTCCTGGATTCAAAGGGCACTGGACGACGCCCTCCAGGCCGCGCAGGCCAATGACGGGCCCGCTCTGTCTGCAGCCCGCGGCCGTTTCTGGACCGGCCTGCTCTGGGGGGCGCAAACCTCCGCCCTTGCCTCCATTGAATCCGAAGATGGTGCCCGCGCGGCCGACTGGCTGCGCCTGCGCGAATTCCGTCGCGCCACCAAAGTGAGCATGATCGATGACCTGGCACGTCGGACCATTAACTCTTACCTTGGCGGACTGACCAATCAGGCGACCACCCTTGCCGTCGTGGGCGATGACCTCAGAGACACCTACTTTTTCCGCCTGCGTGAAGCGCTGAACAATCTGGAAAAGGCGGCCAACAAGGGATATCCGACGCGCTCTGCCGAGTGGACAGGTCAATTGCAGGGTTACTTTGCCCTTCTGCGCGACGATTTTGTGGCAAAAGAAGGGGAGTCCGCGGCTGCTGCAGTCGAACAGTCCCTGAGGAAAATTGAAGAGGACGTCCTGGCCGGCGATCTTGCCCAAATGGCTACCATCGTCTCCGACCTGCGCGGCCTCATCTCTTCTTACCAGCCAGTGGATCTCTCGCCTGAGGAGTTCGCCCGTCGTAGTCAACTGCTATATCTATTCATCGACCTGGTCTACATTGAATATCGCGATGGCGTCCGTAACGGCCAGATCACCATTGAAACGGAGTACCTGGAAGCGCTGACCTTCCGTGATCAGGCCGAGGTCTTCCTCGCTGAGCTCTACCCCCGCATCTCCGCCGCCGACCCTGCCGCCGCCGAGCGTCTCGTTGCCCTGCTTCAGGAAATGAAAGTGGCCCTCGAACAGCTCGACGAAAGAAAGCTCGTGCGCTCCCAAGTTGAAGAAGCGCTGGCGCTCACCGAAGAGACGCTCGGCGATGCCGTGCACGACAGCAGTGGCGAGGGCATCTTTAACGTAGTTGAAACCTTGTTGAACGAAATGGAGCAGCAGGTGGCACGCGGCGAGTACGAACTGGCCGAAAGCAGCCGCATCCAGGCCTACGCCCTCTTCGATGCCGGGCCGGAGTTGCGGCTTATGGCCTTTTCACCCGACCTGGTAGCGCGCCTCGACGGACTCTTTTGGCATGGCTTCCAGGGGCAGCCTGGACTCTCTTTGGTTGTGGCCCAACGCCGAACCTCTGCCGAGGTCGCCGCAGTACGAGACGTTCTGGACGAAGGGCTGGCCGAAGCCCAGACCGTTCTCGGCAGCGGCGCCGCGCCCCTGGCGATCATTACCAATTCCGCCGTCATCGTTTTCCGCGAAGGGCTGGAAGCCATTGTCATCCTCGCCGCGCTCATGGCCAGCATGGTGGGCGCCTATGCCGCCTTCCGGCGCTCGATGCTTGTCGGTGTTATTATGGCAATAGTCGCTACCGTGATTACCTGGTGGATCGCCCAAAAACTGATGCTCGCCTTCAGTAGTTTCGGTGAGCGCCTTGAAGCCGTCGTTTCCCTGATCGCCGTGGGCGTCCTCCTCCTCATTACCAACTGGTTCTTCCATCGAGTCTACTGGAAGGACTGGCTGGCAGGCTTCCACCAGCGCAAAAAGACACTGTTGGGTGGAGCCGCCAAAAGTCTGCTGTCGGCCCAGGCCCTTGGATTTATCGCGCTGGGATTCACCAGTGTCTACCGGGAGGGTTTCGAAACGGTGCTCTTCCTGCAGGCGCTCGTACTGGACGCAGGACCGGCAATTGTTATGCAAGGTGTCGCCCTCGGCCTCCTCGCAACGGCCGTTGTCGGCTTCTTCACCTTCCAGCTCCAGACCCGTCTGCCTTACAAAAAGATGCTGGTTATTACCGGCATCCCTATCGGCGGAGTACTGCTCGTGATGGTGGGCAACACGATTCATACGATGCAGGCCGTCGGTTGGGTGCCGATCTCGCCCGTAGGTTCCATCAACCTGCCCTATTGGGTTAGCCTCTGGCTCGGCATATTCCCAACTTGGGAAACGATCTGCGGACAAAGTGCAGCTGCTGCCTTCGTCATTGGCAGCTACTACCTGGCTGAATACCAGCAGAAGAACCGCGTCCGCAGCAGTGCCCAAGAAAAATCTGCCGTACTCAAGGAACAGACAGTCCAAACCAAATAAAGAACCGGCCCCGAAGGGCCGGCTGAAGGTAGGAACAACAAACCCGGAAAGCGGCTGCTGGCACCAGTCCCTTTCCACATGCTGAACCTGTATGCAGAGTGTAACAGACACTGCCCCGCAATGCAATGGTGGCTTCTCTTCTGCTCTACTGGTTCAATTCAGAGTCGGTCTCCCTGTGACCGAAAGGAGAGAGCCATTTCCCATTTCAACATTGTATTCAGCACAGAGTAGGTAGAAGGCCGCCCGCAGCCTATACCGTGCCCGGCTGCGGCGGTCGCCCGATAGCATGTGGCCCGCGACCGCATTGTCGGCATTGACAATCAGGGTCGTAACGCTGCTACGGATTGTGTCAACCTGCTTAACCCTGGTCCGCAATTGAGTCAGCCCGCGCTCAAGATGGATTAGGAAGTGCGGACAAACTATTTGAACCTTTCATTCAGGAGAAGCCAGCCTATGTGTCAGCATATCTTAATCTTAGCAGAACGCAACGGCCAGCAGTATGTCAGTCAGTGCGAGCACGGAACGGTCCACCTGATCTGGGACGGAATAGGACTCCACCTGCCCGCCGAAGCCTTTAACCGCCTGGCTACACACATTATGAAAACGCGTGCCAACATTCAAGAGCGTGGTGACTCTATCAGCCACGGCCACTGCCGCATGTGCGTTGGCAAAATGTCACTCACGTTGCCGGTCGAGGACTTTCTACAACTGGTAGAAATGATTGATGAAGTCATGCCCCACATAGATCTGACAGGCAGCGGTCAATACGACCCTCAATATCGCCTCGCGCCGCCCCAGAATGTGATTTCTCCATTCCTCAACTGATAGTGGAAGGCCAACCGCACATACCATCGGGCTGAGAATAAATATCCACCTGAGCACAATTCCTCAATGTCCTCTTTCCTGCAGCTGCCGTCAGCCCCGTCCTCGCAACCGGGCCGACCTCCCAGCCCTCTGAACGGCTGGGCCGACGCTTGTAGGGCGCCGTCGGTCCAGCCTCAATCTTACAGGAGCTTGCACATCGGGGAAATCTATCGTACTGCAAGGATGCGGCCTCTTACCCAAATACAAGAACGCCGCCTGCATCTCCGCTACGGCCCTGCTAACCGCAGTCTGTCGAATAAAAAGCAGTCTCGTTTTTTCTCCCCACCATCAGGTTGAAGGCGATGAACTTCCTTCGCAGCCTTCTAAGGTGACAGAATCTAACCTATGCTATCGCTCGGAGAGAGGCTACTGTCCCGCATATCGGAGCGGGTCTTTGTCCTAACCTTACTTTGGATCGGGTTCCTATTCGCCATCAGTTTCATGGCGACGCCACTTAAATTCCAGGCCCCATCGCTGACACTGCCTGTCGCTCTCGAAATTGGTTACATTGTCTTTCATGCGCTGAATGCACTGGAATTAGGGCTTGCCACCACTATCATAACGATTGTTCTGCTAACAGACTGGCCTCGGCGAATTCGCGTGCTTACATTCCTCATCGGCGCCTTGCTTGCAACGCAGACCGTCCTCCTATATACCGTGCTCGACGCCCGCACCATTGCGATAATCCACGGGTTAGAGCTGCCGGAACGGTCTTTCCACTCGTACTACGTCGCACTGGAAGGCGTTAAGCTGGTGCTCCTGCTCTACTTGGCCTATCTGCAGATCGAAGAGTATGATGCCAGCATCCGGAAGACCGCCCGGGTCGCGCCTGAGACTACCTGTGATTGACAATTGCCATCGGGTCGGACTTTGCGCGCGGGGAGCCCGGCAGACACAGCATCGCCGCCCGCTGGGACTGTCGGGAAAGAGTGACATCTGCTTTTGGCAAAAACCGCCAGCCTGGTGCAACATTGTCCTTCAGATGGGAGTAGCGCCGTCCGTATCGCGCGCTACTCTGCGGTTCAGGGGGGTTAGATGGGTCAAGGGAACAGTCACTATCACGAACACGACGACAATAACGGCCATGTACACGGCCACAATCACGGTCTTGCCCACCTCCACCATCACGGGGATTCGGCCAATCTGCGTACCGCGTTCTTCCTCAATCTGGGGTTCACAGTCATTGAGATCATAGGCGCATACCTGACCAACAGCGTGGCCATCATGTCCGACGCCTTGCACGACCTCGGCGACTCCATCGCTCTGGGCATGGCCTGGGGACTTGAGAAGCACGCCACCAGGGAGGCGCCGGCGCGCTACTCCTATGGATTCGGGCGCCTATCTCTGCTCGCCGCCTTTATCAATGCTGCCGTCCTCATCGCTGGCGGGCTATTTGTATTGTCGGAAGTAATTCCGCGCCTCCTCAGTCCTGAAGCCACCAACGCTCCTGGCATGATCCTGCTGGCGCTGGGCGGAATTGCCGTAAATGGCGCGGCAGTGTGGCGCCTGCAAGGCGGTGGCACCATGAACGCCAAGGTCGCCATGTGGCACCTGCTGGAAGACGTACTCGGCTGGGTGGCGGTCCTCATCGTCGGAATTACACTTCTCTTCGTCGATCTGTATATTCTGGATTCTATTCTGTCCCTCCTCATCACTCTATACATCCTCTACAAAGTACTGGGGCACCTGAAAAAGACGGCCGAGCTGTTTTTGCAGGCAGCTCCGGAAGGAGTAGATCTGTCGCATCTGGACCAGCGCCTTCGCAACATTAACGCCGTCGAAGACTCTCACCATACCCATCTCTGGTCGCTCGACGGCGACCACCACGTGCTGTCCACCCATCTCGTCGTCAACCAGTCGACCGACCAGGACGAGATTCGAGAAATCAAACAGCGGGCGCGCCAAGAGCTGGACGGACTGCATCTTACACACATCACCATCGAAATCGAATATCCGGGCGATTGCAGTATGGTGGAAAACCATGTATGACAGAGTACTCCGTCAAGAGTACGACCCCGGTCCAACTTTCCGTTAGCGAGTTTTTGGCCTGTGCAACGGGCTTCTTGCCGCACGAGAGAGCATGGCCGACGCCTGAGAACATCATGCCGGGTCGCACAGATGACGGGGCACCACTTTTTCCAGCCTTTGGAATCTCCGTTCACTGACCATTTGCAGGATTACATTCGAAAGGAAACGACGCATGTTTGTCGAGAATGTGCAGAGCGCCCTGAATCAACAGATCAATATGGAGTTGCAGGCACACTATACGTACTTGGCAGCTGCCGACTACTTTGAAGGGCTGGGACTCAAGGGATTCTCGGAGTGGATCTTTAACCATGCCGAGGAAGAGATGGCCCACGCCATGAAGATCTACAAGTTCATTCACAGCCGGCGGGGCCGAGTCGAGCTTTTCCCTGTCCCCGTACCGGAAGGCGGCTTCGGTTCACCGCAGGAGGTCATGGAAGGCGCGCTGAGACAGGAGCAGAGAGTGACGGCATCCATCGACCGCATCGTCAAACTTGCCCGCCAGGAGGGTGATTACGCCACCGATAGTTTCTTGCAGTGGTTTGTCGATGAGCAGGTGGAAGAAGAAGAACTGGTGGACGACCTAGTGCAAAAGCTTCGGCTGATTGGAGACTTCAAGCCCGGGTTGTACCTCCTTGACAGGGAACTGGCAGGTGTCAACATGCTGGAGGAAACCGAAGAATAAGGGTGGGAAATCAGTGAGGACCCGCTAGCTCACACCGAGCTGTGATCCGGCATTCTCCAATTGATGCGCGACCGTTTGATTCGTACCTCCAATCCAGGAATCTTGTGGCCGGACAGAACCGCTCTTAATCCTGAGTCTCTTTGGGACGGCGCTCAACTCACGACTTAATGCAGAAACGTTGGATACGCTGTCGGTCTGCCGCCTTCGCGATGACACGGCAGTAAACGGTCAAGAGTAAACTTGGACTTTGTCTTCATCTTCCCGTTTTTCAGGTTTGACAGCCTTGTCGGTCAAGTGTATTATTGTGCCAGAGTAACTCTCCCTTGGCGCAACCCGGCGCCAGACTCCTGTGGAGATCACACATTCATTTGAGAGTTGGCAGAAACAAGCCCGCGACTTCAGGAGCCTGTCGGATTGCCGCAAACGTCGACCGTGCAAGGAGAAGCCCCAAGTTTTTTTTCGACTTGTACAAGATCTGTTCTTGTGAGAAGATAGAGTCGCAAATCCTTTTGAACCCCCCGGATTAGGTCAGTAAAGAGTCGATCCTAAGGACGCTACCACTCTTTTTTCGGATTTGCACTTGCTCTGTTCTTGTGAGACCATATAGCCCGCGGTCATCATTTAATTGTTTCTCAATCAATTTATGATGAGATCAAGAGTAAAGTTCCCTAAACCCAATTCTCTCAAGGAGCAACAGAACCATGAACAAACGAACCCCACTCATTTCACTCGTTGTACTGTCTCTGCTGCTGGTAGTCCTTAGCGCCTGCACCGCGCCGGCCGCTCCGCCTGATCGAGACGTTATGATCTCCCACGAGGCGGCCCTGTCGGCCCAGGATGCCCTGATGGGCGGAATTGTCATGGGCGAGGTCATGCTGAGCGAATCTGAGTTCAGCAGCTACGTGACAAAGGCTCTCGAGGCCAACAGCGGCCCCAATCAGCCGATCGATTCTGTTATGGTCTGGATTGAGCCCGATGCGATGCACTTCCGCGTCACCCTGAAGGACGGCGTCAGCATGATGGGCAATACGCTTGACCTCGTCGGCAACCTGATGGTCAGCGATGGGCACCTGATGGTTGATCTCCAGTCGGCCGGCGCCGGTGGCATGGCCGTCGGTGGAGCCCTGCTCGCTCCGGTCAACGCGCAGATCAACGCTGTCTTGGCCCAGAACATCATGCTCCCGGCCAGTGTCAGTGTTGCTCAGGACTCCGGCTCGATTTCGATCAGCATGAACTAAGCGAAGCAAAGGGGTTCGCAACCGCCGGCGCTGCCAAGTATGCTACTTGAATGAGCAGATGCTGGCGGTTTGCCCCAATCTTTTGGGTGTGTGAGGCGGTCCTGTTCCAGTGCCCAAATGCTGCCAGTTCTACTATGCCGCAGTGAGGCATGAGGTCAGTTAACGCAGTCGTCCCGGGCCTGGAACCAGAAAATCTCGCCACCGCTGAACTCAGATTTAGAACTGTCCCTTGACCGGACTGTCGGGTTCGCTGTGCCGGTCAAGGGACAGTTTCTTTTGTAGCCTCTTGGAAAAGGCTCTTGCCTGGG
>VYDA01000470.1:0-3392 GCA_009843665.1 Caldilineaceae bacterium SB0675_bin_29
GGTCATACCGGGACGGCTTCAGTATAATGTCGACTATGCGCGGCGGCTGCGCGACGAGGCGGTGGCGCGCGCGGCAACCACAGCGAACCATAGTTGAAACATGCATTTCGCCATTGACTTTGACAGGGGAAACTCCAATGACTGAATACAGAGCGGCGGTGATCGGGTGTGGACGCATGGCCCGGGGCCACATGCAGGCGTACAAGGAGTTGGGTATTCCGATTGTGGCGGGGGCCGATATCTCCGAAGATGCTCTACAGGCTTTCGCCGAGGAGACGGGCGCTGAGGGGTTGTTCACCGACTACAAGGAGATGCTGGCTGAGGTTCAGCCAGAACTGGTGTCGGTGGTTACGCACGATGCGCTGCACTGTGAGATGGTGGTAGCAGCGGCGCAGGCGGGGACGACGGGGATCGTGTGTGAAAAGCCGATGGCGATGGATCTGACGGAGGCGGACGAGATGCTGGCAGCCTGCCGGGCATCCGGGTCACGGCTGACGATCAGCCACCAGCGCCACTATATGCCCCAATACGTGCGTGCCCGGGAGCTGATTGCCGACGGCGCGATCGGCCGCGTCGTTTCCGCTGAGGCCTCGCTCAAGGCCGGGTGCCTGATGACGGACGGGACACACACTATTCATATGCTGCTGGCGCTGCTGGGAGAGCCGGAAGTCGACCACCTGTTGGGACAAGTAGACGGACATGAAGGCTATGAGTATTACGGTCACCGCTGCGAGAATGCGGGGATTGCCTTCCTGGCGTTCACAAACCAGGTGAGGGCCAGCATGGTCTGGGGCTGGATGGCACGCTCGCCCGCATTCGATGGCAGGATCAGGCGGCAGCATTCGCTGGACCCAAGCTGGAACGATGAGATCCATCGCTACCATCATTTCATCATTCACGGCAGTGAGGGCAGACTGGAACTCTACGGCGACGTATTCCGCAGTGCCGATCTTCTGAATGCACCTGCGCTGCGCATCTATCGGGGCGGCGAAGTCGAAGAGATAAAGATCGAGTGGCCTGCTCCTGTCAGCGCAATTGGGCTTGAGATCAAGGACCTGATCGGGACGATTGAAACGGGAGCGCCGCATCCATTGGATGGCGAAAACGGACGCAAGGTCACCGAGGTGATGATCGGCATTTATGAGTCGGCGAGGCGCCGCTCGGTCATCAAGTTTCCGGTTGAGGTGCGGGACAATCCGTTTCTGGCGATGTGCGATACAGGAGATTTCCCGCCGCAGGGCGATGAAACGGGGCGCTATGTTTCGCCGAATGTGCGCGAAAGATGGCGTGACAGGTCTGAAACTGAAAAGGGAAAAGGAGCGTAGAGATGGGAATTCTACAAGGGAAGGTTGCGCTGGTAACCGGTGGTCGCCGCGGGATAGGGCGAGGCATCTGCCTGGCGATGGCGGCGGAAGGGGCCGACGTGGCCGTTAACGATGTAGAGGGGGCGGAACAGGCCGAGGCGGTGGCGCAGGAGGTTCGCGATTCAGGTGGTCGGGCGGTGGTGGCGATGGCCGATGTTGCGCAGCCCGACCAGGTCCAGGCGATGGTGGACCGGGTGGTGGCGGAGTTGGGCGGGCTGGACATTCTGGTGAACAACGCGGGCGTGGAGTCGATCGTGCCCTTCCTGGAGATTACGCCGGAGGAGTGGGAGCGTGTGACCAATATCAATCTGCGCGGCGAGTTTCTGTGTGCGCAGGCTGCGGTCCGTCAGATGGTAGCCAGTGGGAAGGGCGGCGCCATCGTCAACATCGGCTCGGTGCAGGCGGGGATGGTGTTGCCGGGCCGGGCTCATTATGCGCCGAGCAAACGGGCGGTTGAGGCGCTGACCGCGAATCTGGCGGTTGAGCTGGCCGAGCACAACATTCGCGTCAACTGTATCAATCCGGGTCTGATCGACACGGACATGACAAGCTGGGTGATGAAGGACCCCGAGATCCTGCCAATTGTATTGGAGAGTATCGCGTTGAAACGTGCGGGCGCGCCGGACGAGATTGGGCAGGTGGCGGCTTTTCTTGCTTCGGACAAGGCCAGCTACGTGACTGGGCAGTCCCTGTACGTGGACGGTGGGTTCCAAATTATGTAAGAGGCCGGCGGCAGGCGGCCAGCGTTACAGCCGGGCATTTATTGTGAGGAGAGGACCATGAAGATTGGCCATACCGGAATCACCTGGGGAATACCGGGAGATGTTGAGCAGGCGTATCGTGAGACTGCCGAACTGGGCTATCAGGGCTTTGAGACTTTCGCGTTCAAGATTCTCGAACTCGATGGGAACAAGGCAGGTGGATACCGCGGCCTGGTCGACAGTTTCGGAATTCCGACGGCGGCGGCGTACTGCTACAAGGAGTGGATCAACCCGGATACGGCGGCGGCCGACCAGGAGAGCGCCAGGCGGGAGGCCGATGGGCTGCGCGCGCTGCCCGGGAGTGAGACGCTGGTGCTGCAAGCGGGTCCGCGTCCTGCGGAGGGCTATACGCAGGACCAGTTCCGGCGACTGGCGGATGCGCTGAACCAGATCGGAGCGTATTGCCACGGGAACGGGCTGGCGGCGGGACTGCACCCGCACACGGGGACGGCTATCGAGACCCGGGAGGACATCGACACGATTTTGGGGCTGGTGGATGCAGCGCTGATCGGATTTGCGCCGGATACGGGGCAGATCGCCAAGGGGGGCAGCGACATTCTGGAGGTGATGCGCACGTACCGCGAGCGCATTGTCCATGTACATCTGAAGGACTGGAACGGCAGCTACGAGCGGGATGGCGACGGCAAGGAGATTGACCGCAGCGGCTACGTGAACTACGAGCCGATCGGAAACGGAATTCTGCCGATGCCTGAAATCTTCGCCATCCTGGCGGAGAATGGCGGATTCGGCGGTTGGGTCAACGTTGAGTTGGATGGAACGCCGCGTGCGCCGCGGGCGGCGCGAGAGGCGGCGAGGATGAGCCGGGCGTATCTTGAATCGGTGCTAGGCGATGATGTCGCCTGGACTTCCTGAGGATCGAGGGTGCGATGGTCCCTTGGAAAAGAGTCTGGGCCGGGAGAAAGAGATAACTGAAAACCGACATGAAGAAGAGTTTCGTAGACGCGCTCAGGGAGGATGATCTGGCTGTCTTGCGGGCAGCTCCTAAAGTCGACCTGCACTGCCACGCTTATTTCAGCACGCGCCGCCACAATCTGGAAAGTCGGCTGGGCTGCAGGCTGGAACCTCCTCCAGAGAAAATGAATAAACTGGGGGGCATGATCGTGTACGCCATGGACGTTCTGGACCCCCACTTGCGAAATCGCGAGACCATCGAGTTCGTGGCAGAGTCTGCGCTACGCGACGCGATCGGGGACGGCGTCGTTTTGGTGGAGATAAGCTTCGACATTCGACGCGCTGCGTACTATGC
>VYDA01000470.1:3402-3964 GCA_009843665.1 Caldilineaceae bacterium SB0675_bin_29
GTACTATGCAGACGGTTTGACCGGAGTCGTGGGGCATCTGCGAGAGCTGGTCGCGCGTTTCCAGCCACAGATCGAACTGCGCCCGGAGTTAGGAGTTCCCCGTCAGGCGGCATCGGACCCGGAACTGATGTCACGGGCGCACGAGGCAATCGGATTGGGCTTTTTTCAGTCGATCGACCTGTACGACCACCAGGAGGCGTGCGAGCCTGAGGACGTCGAATCACTTTATGCAGAGGCAAAGGCCGCGGGCTTGAAGTTGAAAGCGCATGTCGGAGAGTTCGGGGGCGCGGAGGAGGTCCGGCGGACGGTGGAATTGCTGGAGCTGGACGAGGTACAGCACGGTATTGGCGCGGCGGAGTCGGTGGAGGTGATGCGCTGGCTGGCCGGGAACGGGATTCGACTGAATGTGTGCCCGACGAGCAATGTGATGCTGGATGCGGTACCTGACCTGGCGAGTCACCCGATCCGGCTGCTCTTTGACATCGGCGTGCCGGTGACGGTTAACTCTGACGACCCGATGATATTCGACCAGAGCGTTTCGGACGAGTATCGCAACCTGTAC
>VYDA01000470.1:3974-10103 GCA_009843665.1 Caldilineaceae bacterium SB0675_bin_29
GGGCAGGCGTTTTCAGCGCGGACGAGCTGGACGGAATCCGGCGGGCGTCGCTCGAGGGCGTCGACAGTCGGGTCGCTAACTATTCTGAACTGTGATAGGCTACCACTGTAGACAACCCCCACACCCACCAGCGGTCACCCGACAATCCCTACATTTCCCAAATCGCTTAGAGGAGAAATACGGACATGTATGTCATCATCGCCCCGTTGAAGATCAAGGAAGAGTATACGGAACGGTTCATCGAAGAGATATTGCTGGACGCCCAGGGTTCGGTGGCGCATGAGCCCGGTTGTCTGCGATTTGACGTGATCCGGGATGGCGACGATCCGAATACGATCTGGCTGTATGAGGTCTATGAGGACGAGGCCGCGTTCCAGGCGCACATGCAGACGCCCCACTTCATCAGGTGGCGGGATACAACCGAGGACTGGGTGGCTGAGCGACCCGAAGGCAGAGCGATTGGGGCTTCTGTCCTGTGGCCGCCCCGCGCAGACTGGGACAAGTAAAACGGCGCCGGCATTCCAAGAGATGGAAATGGCCTGAGCAAAGGGAGCAAACCAATGTCATTCACGACACGCCCGGTCTTCATGGGTCGCAACGGCGTCGTCACCGCCGGACATTATCTGGCGGCGGGGGCAGGCATGCGCATGTTCGAGAAGGGGGGCAATGCGATCGATGCCGGAGTGGCCGCCGGGTTCGCGCTCAACGTGTTGGAGCCGCAGTCTAACGGCATCGGGGGCGAGGTCCCGATCCTCATCTACAGCGCGCGGCAGAAGCGGGCGTACGCCATCAACGGGCAGGGCTACGCGCCCAAGGCCGCCACCATCGCCTGGTTTCGCTCTCAGGGAATCGAGATCATACCGGGCGACGGTTTTTTGCCGGCGACCGTGCCGGGGGCGTTTGGCTCGTGGACGACCGCACTGCAACAGTTTGGGCGTTTGCGGCTCCGGGATGTATTGGAGCCGACGATCGAGCTGACGGAAGAAGGGTTTCCGGTCTATCCGGGGTTGCACGGTTCACTGGCCAATCTCAAGGAGAAATTCGAGAACGAATGGCCCAGTTCGGCGCGGGCTTATCTGCCGAACGGGCGGGCGCCGGAGGTGGGCGAGATCCTGGCCAATCCGGACTGGGCGGAGACTTTCAAGGGGACAATTGACGCGGAGATGCGCAACAGTCACCTTGGACGTGAGGCGGGGATTGCCGCGGCGCGTGACTATTTCTACAAAGGGCCTGTTGCCGAAAGGCTGGTCGCTTTCCAACGCGAAACGAAGGTGCGCGACGCGAGCGGGAAGTGCAACGCCGGCCTGCTGGCGGAAGCCGATTTCCACGAATACGTCACCAAGGTGGAGTCGCCGGTCACGTTCAACTATCGGGGTTACGATGTGCACAAGTGTAACACCTGGTGCCAGGGGCCCGTCTTCCTGCAGCAGTTGGCGCTGCTCGAAGGTTATGAACTCGGCGCGTTCGAACACAATTCAGCCGACTACATCCACACCGTGGTCGAAGCGTCCAAGCTGGCATTCGCCGACCGCGAACAGTATTATGGCGACCCGGACTTTGTGGACGTGCCGCTAGATCGCCTGCTATCGAAGGCGTATGCGTCCGCTCGCCGGGAACTGATAGACGCGCAGCGGGCGTCGCTGGAATTGCGACCGGGCGATGCCCCCGCCAGCACGCCCACTCATGCGGAAGCTGATCCGAACGTCTACACGGGGGATACGACGCACGCCGATGCAGTTGATCACGAGGGTAATTTGTTCGCGGCGACGCCCAGCGGCGGCTGGATACCCTCTTCGCCGGTGATCGAAGGCTTGGGCTTCCCGTTGGGGACGCGGGGGCAGATGTTTTACCTGGACCCGAAGCACGCCAACGCGCTCGTGCCGCGCAAACGGCCGCGTACTACGCTAACGCCATCGCTGGCGACAAAGGACGGTGAACCGTTCATGGCTTTCGGCACGCCAGGCGGCGATAGCCAGGACCAGTGGACACTGCAATTCTTCCTCAATGTCATCGACTTCGGCATGAACCTGCAAGAGGCGATTGATGCGGCAAGCTTCCACACCAACCACTTCCCCAACTCCTTTTATCCGCACAATGCCAAGCCAGGCAGCCTTACGCTTGAGGCGCGCATCCCTGAATCTGTGCGCGACAAGCTCGCAGAGCGCGGCCACAAGGTAACGGTGGGCGGGGCGTGGAACCACGGCAAGGTGCTTGCCATCAATTTCGACCCGAAGAGCGGTCTTATCTCTGCCGGCGCGTCGCCGCGTGGGCAGATCGGATATGCGATGGGGCGGTGAAGGGCAGTGGTCAGTGGTCAGTGGTCAGTGGTCAGTGGTCAGTTGTTAGTTGTTAGTTGTTAGTTGTTAGAAGTGGCAGACACCCAATGATGCTTTTCTGATAGTTGGAGGTGAGGAATGCAATCGCCACACGGAATTACGGCTTCGGCGTTTCGCCCGTCGGTGATGGGCAGGAACGGGATGGTTGCGTCCGGGCACGCCCTGGCTTCGCAGGCGGGAATACAGGCGCTGATGGCCGGAGGCAATGCGGTGGACGCGGCCATTGCTACGGCGGCCGCGCTGGGCGTAGTCGAACCGGCGGGCTCCGGTGTCGGCGGCGACGGCTTTATTCTGATCTATTGGGCGGAGACCGGGGAGGTCTCGGCGGTGAACGCGACCGGCCCGGCGCCTGGTTCGGCGACGCGCGAGCGCTATCTGGCAGATGGCGGCATCCCGATGAAGGGGATCAGGAGCGTTTCTGTGCCCGGCCTGGTGGACGGCTGGTTGCTAGCGCACGAGCGCTATGGTGGGCTGCCGCTGGAGAAGGTCTTCCGGCCCGCGATTTCATTGTGTGAGGACGGGTTCCCAGTCAGCCATCTGCTGGCGGAACAGCTACGGGGAGAACATGGGCGTTTTGCGGCGGACCCGCACACGCGCGCTGTCTACACGGATGATGGCGAGCCTATCCCGACTGGCTCATTGCTATGTAACCGCAACCTCGGTACGACGCTGCGCAAGATCGCGCAAGATGGCCGCAAGACACTCTATGAGGGCGAAATCGCGAGGGCTATCGCCGATTTCAGTCGAGCCCACGACGGCTTCTTGACCGAAGAGGACCTGGGCAACTTTCACGCGCATTGGGCAGAGCCGATCCACGTAGGCTATCGCGGCTACGAGGTCTACGAGATGCCGCCCAATTCGAGCGGACATATTCTGTTGCAGGAGCTGAATATTGTTGAATTGTTCGACTTGCAGACCATGGGATGCAACACAGCCGAGAGCGTCCATATGATGGTGGAGGCGAAGAAACTGGCTTTCGCCGACCGCGAGAAGTATATGGCGGACCCGGAGTGGGTCGATATTCCGCTGGAGGGGATGCTATCGAAGTCGTATGCTGCTGAGCAGGCCGAGCGGATCGATATGGGGCGCGCTGCCGTCGATGTCGCGGCCGGCGGACCGGAAGCGCACGAAGACACGACCTGCTTCTGCACGGCGGACCGTGCGGGAAATCTGGTCTGCATTCTGCAGAGTATTCAGTCGGGTTTCGGTTCGAGCCTGATCGCGGGTGAGACGGGCATCCTGCTCAACAATCGCATGACCTACTGGCATTTGGAGGAAGGACATCCGAATTGCCTGATGCCGGGCAAACGTGTGCGCCATACGATGAACCCTGTCATCGTGACGAAGGACGGCAGGCCGGTGTTGACTTGTGGGACGCCGGGCGCGGATACGCAGGTGCAGACGAATCTGCAGCTTGTAACGCATATGCTCGACTTTGGGATGACGCCGCAGGAGGCGGTTGCGGCGCCGCGGTGGCGGAGTTTGCAAAACCCGATGGAATCGACGATCCCGCACGTGTGCTCCAACAACCTGCAGGTGGAGGACCGTTTTCCGGAGGCGGAGCGGAAGGAGTTGGCGCGGAGAGGGCACGAACTGGAGATGGTGGGGGATTGGGGCGGCCCGGGCAGTGCGCAGGCGATCATGGTGCATCCGGAGTCCGGCGCGCTGATCGGGGGTTCTGATCCGCGGCGGGACGGGTACGCGGTCGGGTATTAGGTTTCGTTGATATTCTGGGAAGGGCGCCAGGAATTCAACGGGAACGGCAAGCATGCAGGCTTGTTTGATATCCTTCTGGCTTGCGTGTTGTGGAAAGCAAGACCAATCGATCCGCGAAGGTGCGCGAAGAACGCCTAAGGCGTTTCGGATTTTGATTGCGTAGCTGCGCGGCCCTGGGGAGATTGGTAGTTTGCTACTGGAAAGCAGACTTTTGTTGAAGTTGCCTTGCAAATCCCGAGGGACAGCGTTCATTCCACGCGAGATCTTCAGGTTTTCCCTTTACATAGCAGTTCCTACGTAAACAGGGAAGGCTCTTGGCTTCCGCAATCGGGCGCCTGACAGTTTCTGCAAGAGAGGAATTATGGCCGTTTCTACTCCCAATATATTGTTTCTGATGACGGACCAGATGCAGGGCCGGGTGCTGGAGCCGGACAATCCGTGCCAGACGCCGCATCTGGACCGACTGGCGGCGAGGGGGGTGCGCTTTCGCCGGGCGTATACGCCGAACGCGGTCTGCTCGCCGGCGCGCGCCAGCCTGATGACGGGTCTGTTGCCGCATAATCACGGTGTGCTCTATGTTGTGCACACGGTTGACGACGATCAGGCGGTGCTGCGCACGGAACATCCTCATTGGGCGGAGCGGCTGACGGAGGCGGGTTACCGCACCGGTTACTTCGGCAAGTGGCATGTGGAGCGTTCGAACGAACTGGCTCAGTTTGGCTGGCAGCAACAGGGTGGGCAGGACATGCGCCAAGACTGGGACTCGGTCAATTTTTCGCTGGAGCGATATCTGGAGAGCGCGCCTGGTTATGAGCCGAACCGCTTCTACGGCGTCTGTGACCGGCCGGCCGGTGAGCGCGGCATGGGCAAAAAGACGGACGCGGCGCTGGGATTTCTCGACGCGGCCATGGAGGAAGACGCGCCCTGGTGCTGTTTTGTCAGTTTTACCGAACCGCATGACCCCTTTTTCTGCCACGAGGAGACGTTCGCGCAGTATGACGTGGACTCGATTCCGCTGCAGCCGAACGTCCACAACGATTTGGAAGGCCAGCCGAATCTGTACAAGAGGTCGGCGCAGGTGTGGAGCGACTGGACGGACCGGGAACACCGGGAGGCGGCGGCCTGCTACTATGCCTCGATCAGCGAGATCGACGAGCAGTTCGGGCGTCTGCTGGCGCGGGTGGAACGCGCTGGGCAGCTTGACAATACGATCGTGGTGTTGACATCGGACCATGGGGACTTTCTGGGCGCGCACGGGTTGTATTGCAAGAATATCGGCGCGTTTGAAGAGGCGTACAATATTCCCCTGGTGGTAGCCGGGCCGGGCGTGGCGAAGGCGGAGGTGAGCGACGCCCGCGTCGGACTGCAGGATGTGGGCCAGACGCTTCTGGATCTGGTGGGAGCGCAGCCGTTGGGGAAAATCGACGGGCGCTCGTTTACACCTGTGCTGGCCAGTCCGCAGGACACATCGGATTACAAGCAGGGCTTTGCTGAATACTTTGGCGGGCGGTATATTATCAGTCAGCGGCTGCTATGGGACGGAGACTGGAAGTTCGTCCACAACGGCTTCGACTATGACGAACTCTACAATCTGGCCGCAGATCCCTTTGAGATGAACAATCTGGCGCAAGATCCGGTTCATGCCGAGAGATTGGCGGCGATGACGCGGCGGATGTGGGAGATTGTGGTTGAGTCGGGGGACCACAGTCTTTTCAACACGCACTATGCGTCGATGCGGATGGCGGCCGTAGGGCCGGGTCGTTCTGACTTTTCATTCTTAAGGTAGTTACTAAGCCATTTTCTGTGTGTACTGTGTGCGGTCTGGCTGGGCGGAATGCACCGTCAGTATTTCTGTAGCAGGCTGTCGATGGTCATAGAAGTGAACGTTGGGCATATATGGGAGCTGCCTCGCCTGTCTGCTTGCGCTGGCACATACTTTGAATGTGCCAAGACGCGGGGTTGGGGGGGAAGCCCGGCCGCCGCGGGACGACAACTTTGCATTACCCACACACTCTCTGCGGCGCGAATAGGGCCGGGGGCGTTGCGGGGGCGGAGCCCCCGCACAAGGGAGGGCCGA
>VYDA01000034.1:0-6312 GCA_009843665.1 Caldilineaceae bacterium SB0675_bin_29
TCATCCACTACTCCAACAGACGGCAGACTCATGCCGGTTCGCTGGCGGTGGGGGGGCATGGTGTCGTGTCTGGACGGTTAGGGTCGGGTTGAGTCGGATCAGAGCGGACAGTTTTCCTTGTTTTGGTCTTTTGCGCTTGAGTTCGAGCACGATTCCTCGCTGTCTTTGTTGGTACTGGGCAGCTTACACTCTTGCAAGGGCCCTGCTTCGCCTTCAGATTTCCAGCTAGCGGGAGTCATGATGACATGATGACACGCTCACAGCAGTGCATATTCGCATTCTGGCACAGGGTTATTATATCACTGTTATGTCACTGTTTTTGATGCGATTGCCCTGGGCTGGTGAGGGCGGATGTTCCAGGGCAGTATAGAGTGGGACGCCCGTCGTGTCCAATCCATGCGGGCTATTCTTCGACTGTTCGGGTCACAGCTTCTGAAACTGACCGGCCAGCAGGATGCCGAGCGCTGCGCAGAGGAGGCTGAGGCCGTTGTTGGTGAGGATATTGACAAGGCCGGCCCAGACGCGGCCGTTTTGCCAGAGGTCGATGCTCTCGACGGCGAAGGTGGAAAACGTGGTGAAGGAGCCGAGGAAGCCGACGAACAGCAGCAGCCGCAGCTGGGGTGACAGAGCAAGATAGTGGGAGGCGGCCGCCACGAGGAAGCCGAGCAGCAGGCTGCCGGCGGCGTTTACGGTCAGCGTTCCATAGGGGAAGGCCGGCCCCAACTCCGCTGTCAGCCACAGGCTGACGAAGTAGCGGGCGTTGGCGCCCAGCACCGCGCCCAGGCCGATCCAAAGAACGTTCGCCATTGCTCAGCTCGTCTGCGCGCTCGTTGCCGATTGCCGCGGCCGCACGGTGCTCACTCGGTCTGGCGCGCTGCGCTTTGCGGCGGCCGGCTCGCCAGCGGCCCGATCCACTCGTTGAACAGCACGTCCGCGACCTCAGGGTCGACGCCGCGCAACGCCGTCAACATATCCGCGGGCGTTATGATCTTGTACTGATAGTCGGCCAGATAGTTTTGGAGAAACTGCTTGAACGCCCGCTCTCCCAGCGTCCGGCGGATGGCGGAGAAAAAGAGCGCGCCCTTGCCGTAGACGATGCCCTCGTAAATCCTTCCGTCTGCAAAGGCGGTCACCGGCTGCGCGAGCGGCGCGTCCTGTTCGCGGCTGATCAGCCCGTCAACGACCGCCTGCCAGCGGCGGTATTCCAGAACATCGGCCGCGTCCGGACCGTGCACCGCCTCATAGTAGATGCGGCTGGAGTATTCGGCCAGCCCTTCATCAACCCAGGGCTGGTTGACCGGATCGTTGTGGACAAGCTGGTACCACCACTGGTGTGCGACTTCGTGGACCGCCCGGATCTCCAGTTGGTCCCGGTAGCGGTCATACAGTTGTACGCCCAATAGGAAGACCTGCGGATATTCCATGCCCCGGAAGCTGATCGGCGCGGACGCCACGCGCAGTTCCGGGTATGGATAGCTCCCAAACCAGTCACTGTACACCCGCAGCGCGGCCGCGGTGTGCTGCAGAACGGCCCGCCCCGCCTCTTCATGCTCGGGCAGCCAGTAGCTGGTGACGCGCGTGCCGTATGCGTCCAGGCTGTCGGACTGGAAGCGGTTGCTCATGTGGACGAAGAACTCGCGCGACAGCTCGGTCTCCCACCGGTGTTGGATATGCTGGTCACCGACCACCGTGGAGGTGATCAACTGGCCGCTGGCCACGGGGATCTGATCGATGGGGAGGGTGCCGGTAACGACGAACTGGGAGATGTAGTTGAAGGCCGCGTCCCCGCGGCTGGTGCCCCGCTCCAGCCACCAGCGTCCGCTGGCCGCGGTCGGCCCCGGCAGGTAGACGGCGAGCGAGGGGTAAAAGAGCGGCAGGCTCAGGAACTCCTGGCTGAGGCCGAAGAGACGGTAGGCTCCCGTCGTATCCGCGCCCCAGTGGGGGATGCGCAGCTTCCAGCTCAGGTATACGTTCGTTGTCTGCCCGCGCAGCAGCGCCCGCGGCAGGTCCACCCGTATGGCCGTGTTCTGCTCCAGGTAGACGAAGGGCGCGGTGCTGCCCTCGACCGTCACGTTCTGAATGCTGAACTCGCCGTTGTAGTGGGGCAACGCCGGGTAGAGGCGAAAGACCAGGTGCGTCCAGGGGTCGTCGCTGGTGTTGGGGACGCGCACACGGGCCGACCCTTGCAGAAAGATGAGATCGTCGCTGAGGGAGAACTCGATCTCATAGTGCGGCATGGCGCCGAGCGCGGCCAGCGGGTCTTCCTCTTCCACGGTTGAGGGGCGTAGCCCGCTGCAGGCGGCCAGCAGGGTCAGCAGCAGCAGAAGGCCGAGCCCCAGCGCGCCGTACGCGGGGTGGGCGATTCGCGTCGCTCTACTCTTCACGCTCTCCTCTGCTTTGGGGGACGTGAGAAGGAATGACTGCGGCAGACTCATGGTGAAAGTAACGATAAACGTAGACTATGAACCAGAATGTGAACTGCGTAGAATCCAGTCAAGAGGTGCAATATGAGTGAACAAGGAGCGCACAACCAACGTAATTACGAAGTATTTGCCTTTAAACGCCCGACCGTCGGAGTGGCAGCGCAATGAGAAACTTACATCCGCCAGCCCCGAAATGTGAAGCGCAGATCCCTGACGAAACGCTGCAATGCATCGTCCGCCCGTGCTGCACGGTCAATGTCCATATGGAACAGGATGTCTTCGGCATACTCGATCCCACCGAAAATGGATGTGCCGTCCGCGGCGCGAATTTCTTCGATCAATTTCTGTTTGTAGAGTTCACGGTTGCACTTACGATCTGGAGCTTGGCAGCCACGGCCGAACACCGCTTTGAAGGCGGCACCGTCCAGCAGCAGCCAGCGCTCAATGTGGGGATCGGGAATGGCAAGGAGAACAGGCGCTGGGGCATCCAGGTGACCAATCTCCTTGCAGCGTTCGTTTAGGCCTGTGCAATTGGCGTCGGTGGCAACGATTATTAGGTGTGGCCAAGGAGTTCCCTGTCGGTTCAAATCGCGTATGTAGCTTTTGAGTTCTTCGACGACTCTGCCGTGCCCACGCACTGCGCTCCGCCAGTTGAGCCGCACATCAATGTCGTACTCTGCTGCGATTCTCCGCACGAGAGCACCGATTACCTGTTGATGCGCGTAATCCTCTCCAAAGAGAGCGATATCACGCATCGAAGTCTCCTCTCAATATGCGTTCCGACACGGGGAGTTGCTCCTGCGCGTCACAGAACGCCTTATCGATTTCATGGTTCCGGCCCAGTGGTCCCCAACTTGAGCTAAAGGGATCGATGTGGGTACGACGGCCTAGGCGATGCACAACGTAAAGAGAGTCGTCATTTAGCAGGTCGGGAAGGATTGGCGAGTGCGTAGTGATAATGTGCTGGGTCTTGTTGAGGTTCTCCCGTGTTTTCAGCAGTTCCGCGATCAACTGTATCCGGCGTGGGTGAACACCGTTTTCGGGCTCTTCGAACCCGACTAGGGCGGGAACGTCCTCGACTCCGGACAGCGCCAGCAGCCCGAGCATCCGCAATGTGCCTTCCGAGAGGACGCGAGCGGGCATTGCAACACCATTTTCTCTGAGGTGTAGTTCAACCTCGCCAAGATCGCTTACATCTACTTCAATGCCGTCGAAATTGGGAATCAGGATGTGCAGCGCCTTTTCGACCGCCTTGAATCGACTTTCGTCAAGCGACTTCATCGTGTTAAGAAAGGCGGCGAGTTCCTCCCCCATCAGTCCCAGGTGGCGTACCTCCTTGACCGGATTGGCCGCGCGCATGCGTATACGTGGCTCGAAGTAGAAGAACAGCCAGTTTTCCAGTTCGCGTCGCGCCGCCACCAGATGGGGGTAGTGCGGGGGGTAGAGGGGGATGGATAAGATGGTGTGGTCCAAGTAACGATCATAGTAGGTAGGGTGCGCCTGCCCTTCCAATCGGAGGTGAATCTTCTCGCCCCGCCCTTCGATAAAGGGTTTGCGTTTGCCGGTAGGCTCTCCCCTAGCGTTCAAAGCGGCTAAGTACTCATCGGTCACGCGCAGAATGCCCGATTGGGGCAGCATCTCCACTTCGACGCGGTAACGCAGATTTCGTTCGCGGACGCGCGCGGGTATCTGCCGTTCCTCCTTGCCCCCACCATCGCCGGCAGGGCGTCGCATCTCCTGTATCTGACGGTTGACGGCGGCCACAGTTGCCTTCGACAGCCTCAAATCGGCTTCGATAGAGAAACACAATCGTTTTTTATCCAGCAGTCCCCTAATTCCTCTGTCCCCGATAGTAAAGGACTCAAGGGGCTTGCCCCGATAGGGGGGATCAAAGGCCTCCTTGAGCGTGCGACTCGTCCCTAGTTTTGAAAGCAGTTGCAGCGCGTCCAGAAAATTGCTCTTGCCGGCGGCATTTGGCCCAAACAGGACCACAAGCTGGGACAGATGCACCTCAACATCTTCAAGAGACTTGTAACCACGGATATGTATACGCTTCAGCATGGCGGCGTCTCCATTAAACGGTTATATTCTGTCCGGCTCGGCCGGATTTCAAATGACGGGAGTAACCTGTGTACCCCCTATAATAACATAGCCGGACTACGCAGGGGAAAATGGGCACGGATGTGCTATAATGAAGACATCCGGGTTGGGCCTATTCATAGCAGGAGGAGGTCTGCACGCAATACGCAATGCAGCCAAGCCGCTGTTCATATCACGTCGAGGAAAGACTAAATGTTTGTACGAAGCGCGGCGGCGGCCGCGTTGGACCGGAAGAAGGGGCTGTTCTCTGCATACGACCACGAACGGCGGGCGGAGCAGAGGCGCATGAAGGGGTTGCTGGAGGAGTTGAAGGCCGACTCAGCCGCTTCCCTGAACCGCAAACTCGACGACGCCATCGATAGTGCCTGGCCCGGCGCGCTGCCCACGGCAGAGTTCGACCGCGCCGATGGCATGCGCATCCCGCTGGGCGCGGCCTGGCAGAACCGTGAGCAGGCCCGTCACTGGGCACTGGAGACGCTCGAAGGGCGGCCGGCGCTGGCGGTGGACGGCAGCCAGATCGTGCCCACCACCGACTACTCGCCCCCGGTGGGCGCGGTGCAGATCGGCTGGTTTTTCAATGACCGCTGCACGGCAGAGGATGGTGACGCGGCCGGACGCTACGAGAAGGACATCGCCTTTGAGGTGCTGGCACCGGACGAGCTGCTCGATTCCGGCGGCGACGACGGCGTTTTTCCCAACTGGCGCGTGAACCAGGAGCGCTTCATTCGCGAATGCGCCAAGCTGTGTGAGTTTATGGAGCGCTGTGCGGAGCGCCCGTTTGAGCGCAGGCCGGTCTGTTTTCTGGACGGCTCGCTGATCATCTCCTTTGCCGGGCAGCTGCGCGCCGGCCGTGAACACGGTTATATCCAGGCTGTGCGGGAGCTGCTGGCCTGCTCCGAGCGTACGCGTACGCCGCTGGTCGGCTATGTGGACAACACCTACAGCCGCGACCTCGTCACCTTGCTGGCGGCGCTGCACGGCCTGGCGGCGCCGGCGCAGATCAACGACGCCTACCTGCTGCGGGAAACGCTGTCCAACTGGGGCGATCGCAGCCCGTTCTGGATATGCGCACGCCCGGACCGTCTCAGCGATGCAGGCCGCGCCGATTTCTATAAGCAGGTCTGCTTCTGCCTGGCGCGGGTCAGCATGGAGAACCCGCCGGCCCGGCTGGAGATCCCGCGCTGGCTGCTGGAGTGCGGCCACGCCGACGAGGTCGTCGCCCTCGTTCTGGCCGAGGCGGTCGTTGGCAGCGGCTATCCCTACGTGTTGGAGGCGGCGGACGTCACCGCGGTCATCCAGCAGCAGGACCGCCAGCGCTTTTACCGGCTCTACCAGGATTTTCTGCAGGAGCAGGGCATGGCCATGACCATCACGCGCAAGCAGCGCAGCAAGCAGCTGCGACGGTAGGAACGGCAGTGGTCAGTGATCAGTGGCCAGCAAGAGCGTAGGCCTTTGGCGCGCGGCAGGGCTGTTTCAGCGCAAGTTTTCATTCGCAAGTGTCACGGAGTAAGCAATGTCTTTATTGGTCATGAACTACGATTCCCCTATCGGCTCTATCGAGATTCACGCCACGGACACGGCGGTGAGCCGAGTTGAATTTGCCGGGGAACAGGGAGGAGAGGGTGAGGAGGTAAGCGGAGTGGGAGGTCGGTCCGCCGCTTCATCTTCGCAGGGGGCGGACCGACCTCCGCTGCTGGAGGAGGTGCGGCGCCAGTTGGACGCCTATTTCGCCGGCGACTTACGCTGCTTCGATCTGCCCCTGGACCTGGAAGGCACTCCGTTCCAGCGC
>VYDA01000034.1:6322-10020 GCA_009843665.1 Caldilineaceae bacterium SB0675_bin_29
GCGACGGTCAGACCGCCAGCTACCAGGACATCGCCGTAGCCATTGACAACCCCAAGGCCGTGCGCGCGGTGGGCGCGGCCAATGGGCGGAATCCGGTCGCTATTATTGTGCCCTGCCATCGCATTATCGGCAGCGGCGGGCGCGCGAAGTTGACTGGCTACGGAGGTGGGTTGTGGCGTAAGGAATGGCTGCTGCGGCATGAGGGGGTGTTGTTGGTGTGAAGAGAAGATCAGTGGTTAGCGCAGGGATTGGCCTCTACAGTCGAGATTTCGGATAGGGCTCAAACAAAATCAGAAGTAGTGCTTAGAGGCGTCTTGTAAGTGGGGCCCACAGTTCGGGCGAAAGGCACCTCGCGCCTTGATAAGAATCTGTCGCATTTGTGCGGATGCACTCTGTCTGGCTCTTTTCGTGATTTAGCGATTGGGTCCTACCAAATTGTGCGGTGGACAAGGCGTGGTGAGTTTAGGAATTAATGAATGATCGACGTACTTCAGGGAGAGGATCCGAACAGTACCGCTCTCTCATAAAGGAGATCTCCGATGGTTCCGGTTGCTCGGGAATCTTGTTCTTGGTCCAAACGCTCAAAGCGGAAGCCAATCTGCCGAGCAGGACACGAAGGGCGGGCCGTTCTTCTTCCGGAAAATCCCCGGCCTGTTCGGATGCAGGAAGACAAGTCGCACTATGCCATGGCACTAAACAAGAAACAATGAGATTCACCTGCTCAAGGCTAAGAGCGTCGGGTTTTTCAGAAAGAATAAGGCTCAGATTTTGGAGACACGCGGTGATTCCTTCGCGTTGACGAAAAATAACTCTTTCTATTAGTCTGTCCAACACGGCATCTGGAGGATGTTGCACTAGCCCTGCGTCGGCCAAGTGAATCCAATGGCGAACCGCCTGTGCACTCTTCCTAACCGCCTTATCGGTGCCAGATGACAAATCATCGAGAATAGTCTGAGTAACTTTCTCATTTTCACCGGGAGAATTCAAGAGAAGGTATGGCAGTGCAGTGGTCAAAAAGACTCCGTGTTTTCGCGTTTCCGAAAAGAACTCAAGAAAACAGTTCGATTCATCCTCATTCTTGTATTCCAAATTTGGTAATACAACACGTTCAAGAAACTCATCGATTCCCTCAAAGCGGGACACAACTCTGTCCGTTCCCCAGTGAAACTCGATGTTCGACTCAGCCCCAGGCAAAGCTTTCTTGTCATTCTTCCACCAGGCAAAAACTTTTCTCCACATTTCTTGTGTTTCATCAGTTTTCCATTCAATCTTTCCTTGAATTTCGAGGGGAAGTTGAATAACAGGTTTAGTGGCACGGGAAGTTTCGGTAACCATCGTATCCTGCCCTTCATGGATCTCTAGAGCGGTTCTTGTCTGCGAGAAAGACTTAAGTGGATCCAAAGTAAGCAGGTACTTTTTAACTTTGGAAACAACATCTATGTTATCGGGAGCAGGCAAACGCAAGTAACTATAGGAATATAGATCGGGCAAGTCGGGCAAGCCGTTTGTACCTGTCTTCTCCCAAAGCAATGCCCCCAATTTTTTCTGTTGTGCCTCTGTAATCAGTCCGGATATCCGAACTAGGCGGCTCAATGCCCGTTGGCGTACGTCTCCTGATCCCTCTCGCGCTCGCGCAAGGAGCCAGTCAATCGCAGTTCTGATCGCGCTCAGAAGCTCGGGGAATTCCTTCGTGGCACTACTCGCTCGTTTCACTGGAAATTCAACAATCGGGTCTGGCCAGGAGAAAACATCAGGATCCAAGGAATGAGCGTCTCCACATGACAATGGGAATCGAAGTAAGTCAGGAATCCAAGTCAGGAGTTGCTCGTCACTCGCGGCTTCAAATGATCTTCTGAACCACGGTGCACATGATTCGCTGAGTCTGTCATCAGAATAGAAGTCTGATCGTTTATGGAGTTCAAGAGCTAAAGCGAATGATTCCTCAAGATCCTCAGGGTCCAATTTAAGAGTCAATCTTGACAGAAACTCAATCAGAATTTCCAGTAATGACGTCTGAGGGGACTGAAATGGAATTGGGGTACCTATATTGGAAATCTCTCTAACTAATGCATTAATGGCCCAGTGGTTCAGTCTTTTTGCAAGGCCGTCGTCCATATAGGCGACCCGTGTACGAGTCACCAATTCGTGTTCTCGAAACTTCTTTACTTTTCCTGTACGAATAAGGAGGGTTGGGCTCCAGAACTCTACAAAGGGGGCCAACCATTTGGATGCGTTTATCAAAGTATCGCCCGAAAAGCGCAATGGGATGCCAACTTGCTCGTGAAGCCTCAAATAGGAAAATGCGGGGAGCCATCGTGTATCGGGACCTCCGAAGAGCGAGGACTTAACTGTTAAGCGTCCAGGATCGAAACTGTGAATGACCTGCTCTTCCTTTTTCGGAAAGACAGGTTCAGCTAGTAGTACTTTGTCGAAGAATTCCATAATGGACCATGGATCACAGTCCCAAGCCTTCAATTCCTGCCACCGCTCCAAAAACTCCTCGCGGAGTTCAGGAAGTCTAGCAATCTCCTCAGGGCTACCGGAACCCTGAACCATCCTTTCCCATGACTCGGCTGATTCTACTGCTAACAGCAAGAAGGTACACCATCCTTCGCTGGAGAGTAGTCCAATATTCTGCCCCGGTGTGTTATGGAGAGATACCCGAACTTCGCGCAAAGCGGAGCGCAGGAGTGATCGAGCTTCCCCCAACTCTTCTAGCTCGGCGAGAAGCCCAGCCTTCCACATTGCTGCGCGGGGAGAATGAAGTGACGGCTCCCACTTCGTCAATAGTTCTCTAGCTTGATCTCGTTCTAAGTTCCATATCAACCAAAGCGCTTTCTCGTAATGGAATCGGTCCTTGAACTGGGAATGATCGGTCACTACCGAGTCAATCATCTCTTTGAACTTTTCCCATCGTTCTAGGTCAAAGTTTTCCCGCGCATCGCGCAGTAGAGCTAACGAGACTTCCAACCATGCTTCCGGCACTTCTGTCATCGAAACATTGGGTACTCTGGCTAGCTTGTCCGGAGTCTCTAAGTGTGATTCGCCACTCACTGAAGGAAATAAATCGTTAACAACGGACTCAAGCGGTTCGATTAGCCTGTCGTCCAACGGGAGCATAGAAGCTTCAAGACGCCAAAGCAATTCGCGGAACAGGAATACTTTGTCTGCGGCCGGCCATTCCATAGCGAATCTCAAGAGTCCAAAAAATCTTGAACTCGTGTCCCGCCAAAGCTCAGATCTGACATTAGCTGCTGGTACTAGCCATCCCGGATATTCATTTCTCTCAAAACGCCATCGCTCGATTATTCTGAGTACAGTAGATTCGTCTAGGAAGCTCTGATTACCTCGGGGTACTTCTGGTTCGACCCTACTTCCAATTAGAAGAGGAGGGTCAAACTCAGTTGATCTTTGGGCGACAGCCTTAGCATGAGGCCATCTCTCCGGGCGAGGAGGTTTCAGTGCTTGTAAACTCTTAAGAAACCATTCGAGCGCGATTGAGTGATGCGCTCCGGGTGAAGTCTTGCTGGCAAACATGGGACTGAGATCGATGGGTGTGACACCTCTCTGCGCAAGAAGCGAGCGGTCAACTTGGCTCAATCGTGATGTACTGATCAAGTAAATGGGGGCGTGTTGGTCACCAAGTTCATCCCGAATCCAACCGGTCCACTCCAGAAAGTTTGGATCATCACCGGAAA
>VYDA01000031.1:0-1171 GCA_009843665.1 Caldilineaceae bacterium SB0675_bin_29
ATGCTGCGGCGGTTTGAGGAGAATGGGGTATGACAGCACAAGCGCAGGAGGAGAACGGGACCGGCAGCGACCAAGCAGCCGCGCATCTGAACGGGCACTTTCCGGCTGCAGAGGCGGAGCAGCCGACGTTGGACAAGGTGCAGCCGCCCTGTTATGCCCAAATTATTGGCTGGGGCTACCAGGTTCCCGATCGGGTGGTGACAAACCAAGATCTGGAACAGGTCGTCGATACCCAGGACGAGTGGATTCGGACGCGTACGGGCATACAGGAGCGGCGGGTCGCGGCCTCGCCCCAGGAGACGACTGCCTCTCTGGGGACGCAGGCGGCGCGCAAGGCGCTCGAAGTGGCCGACCTTCATCCTGCTAAGGTGGACCTGGTCATTTGTGCGACCAGTTCGCCGGAGCATTTTTTCCCCGCCACGGCGAGCATCATCCAGGACAATTTGGGTCTCGTCAATGCCGGGGCATTTGATCTGAGCGCTGCCTGTTCCGGCTTTGTTTATGCTCTCAGCGTCGCGCGCGGGCAGATACTGGCCGGGGACGTCGAGTATGTGCTGGTGGTCGGCTCCGAAACGCTGAGCAGGTGGGTGGATTGGACCGACCGGACGACGTGCGTTCTCTTCGGGGACGGCGCGGGTGCGGTGCTGCTGGCCGCCAGCGACGTGCCGGGTGGTGTCACGGCTTCAGTGCTCGGCAGCGATGGGTCGGGCGCGGAACTGTTGACGATTCCGGCGGGCGGGAGCGCGTCTCCGGCCAGTCTGGAGACGGTCAGCAGCGGTTCGCATTACATTCAGATGGACGGGCGGGCTGTTTTCCGTTTCGCCACGCGAATTATGGCCGACGCCACGCGACGGGTGTTGGACAAGGCGGGTGTTCCGGTCAGCGAAGTCGATTTGGTGGTACCACACCAGGCGAACAAGCGCATCATCCAGCACAGCGTGCTGCGGCAGTTGAAGATTCCGGAAGACAAGGTCTACGTAAACGTTCACAAGTACGGCAACACGAGCACAGCCAGCATCCCCATTGCACTATGCGAAGCAATAGAGGAGGGGAAGGTGGCGCCGGGGGACAATCTTGTGTTTGTCGGATTTGGCGCGGGTCTGACCTGGGGGGCATGCGCCGTCAAGTGGAGCGTACCGGTGGAGAAGCCGGAGTCGACCTGGTGGACGAA
>VYDA01000031.1:1181-10003 GCA_009843665.1 Caldilineaceae bacterium SB0675_bin_29
ACCTGCGCAGTAGCCTGCGGGGAGCTGTTTTCAGTATAAGAGTCTGCCGCCGTGGATGCCGGCGGCGGCGGCGCGCTCGATGTGGAAACGGGCCATCCGGCGCATCTACAGCCAGGTGGAGCCGCGGGCCATGGCACGGCGACCGGTGCGTAAACCGGATGAGGAGCAGCCGACGCCGTAGCGTATTGCCACTTCGCCCGCGCAATCACCGATCTACTCAATCTTTTCCCGACAGTATCTTTAGCCGACATCCGCAACCGGACAGTATGGAGGTACAGCCATGCCTTTAACCGCAGTCGAAGAGCGGGACCAGCTCATGCGCGACGGCTTCTGTATATTCGAAAATGTATTGGAACCGGAGATGGTCGCCAAGTTGAACGCCATGAGCGAATGGACGATCGCGCAGGAGGATGAGGAGCATTTTGAACAACGCCGGTCGCAGGGCTGCATCATACCCTATTGGAAGTTTCCGCACCCGGCCTTTCCGGAACTGATTGCGCATCCGGGCGCGTTGGGGGCGCTGGCTCAGCTGGGTTTTGACGATCCCAAGGTCTGGAGCGGATTTGTGATCAGCAAACCGCCGCACAGCCCTCCTCTCTACTGGCATCAGGATGGCGTACTGTGGGAGCATCCGATCAGCTACACCAACCAGCCGCAGCAGTACTTTCTGATGTACTACCTGGTCGACACCAGCCCGCAGAACGGTTGCCTGCGCCTGATTCCGGGCTCACATCTGAAGCGTCACGCGCTGCACGATATGGACCGCCGTGCGCATGAAAGCGACGAAGTGGGCCGCGCCAAGGACTTGAGCCACCCTGCATTTCAGAAGGCTGAAGGCGAGGTTGATGTCCCTGTGCGCGCGGGGGACGTGGTCGTCGGAGATGCGCGGCTGTTGCATTCGGCACACGCAAACCAGAGCAACCAGTGGCGGACAGTACTCACTATCTGGTACTGGGCCATTTATACCGAACTGCCTGAGGCGGTCCAGGCCGTTGTGGCCGAGCATGTCACTGAAAACGCTGAGTGGACTGCATGGACCGAAGAGGCAGACCCGGAGGTCCAGGCCCTGATACCACGTTATTCGGGTGGCGTTGAGGCAGTTCCATGGAATAACAGCCCGAAGGAGGGGTTGTTTTGAATCCGGCGCGTCATATAGGATGCCATTCCATCCTTTTCTCCTGCCTTCCGAACTTTTTTCTGACTCAGTTGCGCCAGTCGACGTGCGCGATGAGTGAACGCACGCACTCTGGCCGCCGGACCAACAAGGAGTGTTTCCCGTGATCCAGGCAGCAATCACCGGTGAACGTCAGGTCGCGTTTCACGAAATGCCCGACCCGCAGGCGAAAGCGGATTGGGCGGTCGTCAAGGTTCATGCCTCGGCGTTGTGCACGGAATACAAGCTATGGATGGCCGGCCAGAGTCAGGCGGTAATCGGCCATGAGGGTGTGGGAGAGGTGGTGGAAGTGGCTGAGCGGGGGCCGGTCAGCGTTGGAGACCGGGTGGTAGTGCTGCCGCAGTTTTCGTGCGGCCGCTGTCATCTCTGCATGAGCGGGGACTATATTTACTGTGAAGAGAGCCACGATTTCGCCGCGGTGCATGGGTCAATGGCCGGCGCGGGGACATTTGCTCATTACACGCTGAAGCCGGCATGGCTGCTGCCGAGGCTTCCCGACGACGTGAGTTATGCGGAGGCGACGATGGCGATTGATGGAATCGGCGCTTCCTTCGGTGGGCTAGAAGCCATCGGCGTCAACTCCCAAGACACAGTGCTGATCACGGGTCTGGGGCCGGTTGGGCTGGGGGCGGTTGTCAACGCGCGATTTCGCAATGCGCGGGTGATCGGCGTGGAACCGGCGCCGTGGCGGGCCAACCGGGCGCTGGAGATGGGGGCGGAAGCGGTACTCGATCCCAGCGATCCGGATATAGTGCGGAGAATCCGCGACCTGACAGAGGGCAGGGGCGTGGACTGCGCGGTCGACTGCTCAGGCCGCGTCGCAGCAGAACGGCTATGCATTGACGCGACCCGTCGACGGGGCCGGGTGGCTTTTGTCGGCGAATGCCGTGAGGAACTTACCATTACGGTCAGTTTCGACATGATCCGCAAAGGATTGACCGTTGTCGGATCCTGGCTTTACAATATGGGCGACTACGCCAAAGTGATGAAGGTTATCCGGCAGTCACCCCTGATCGACCTTCTGATCAGCCATCAGTTGCCGATGAGCCAGTTGCAGACGGGATTCGGACTTCTAGCACAGGGTGAAGCGGCCAAGATCGTGGTCGATCCCTGGGCATAGCAATGACAGGGTGCGCCCTCGACCAGTCCACCAAAACTCACACTGCTAATTGGAGTACAAGAACGATGGATCTCTCGATTTCTCCAAGTTTTCAAGGTGGTCTACTCGATACGTCACCGGAGGCGTTTGGGCCGCTGCGCTCGTCGAGCGATGCTCTTTCGGACATGAAGGAGTTGCGTTGGCGGTTTGAGCAGGACGGTTATCTGTACCTGCCCGGCTTGCTGAATCGCGGCCTCGTTTTAGAGGCCCGTTTGGAAATGCTGAGGAAGCTGAAGGCTGCAGGCTGTCTGGATCCGGATTATCCCCTGGAAGATGGTGTTGCCCATGCCGACTTTGAGAATGCATTTATGGTGGAGCTGACCAAGGACAACCCTCCCCTTCTCGACCTGCTTTATGACGGGCCGATGATGGATTTCTACAGACAGTTTCTGGGCGGGGAGGTGCGCCATTTCGACTATACGTGGTGCCGCTCGAAACCGCCGGGCGAGACGACTGCTACGCCACCGCATTACGACATTGTCTTTATGGGACGGGGTACGCAGCGGTTGTATACGAGTTGGACGCCGCTGGGCGACATGCGCATCGAGATGGGCGGCCTGATGATCCTGGAGAACTCCCACCGTTTTGAGGAGATAAAGGCCGACTACGGGACTCTGGACGTAGATGCCTACTGCACGAACTATCCCGATGCCGAGGAGATCGAATCTGGAGAGAAGCTGTGGCAGAGTCCCAATGGAGGCGCCTATTCGCTGGATGCTATCGCCGCGCGGGCAGAACTAAAGAGTCGCTGGCTGACGACCGACTATGCAATGGGTGATCTGCTGGTGTTCAGCATGTATACGATGCACGCCAGCATGGACAACCAGACCAACATGATCCGGCTCTCGACCGACACGCGTTACCAGCTGGCCTCGGAACCGGTGGACGAGCGCTGGATCGGGGACAATCCGATTGCCCACGGGCTGGAATCCAAGCGCGGTATGATTTGTTGACATTCTGAACGCAACTGAACGCACCAGTACCGAGAAAGGCCGCCGGATGGCATCACTGCAACAGGCGTTTTGGGAGATGGATGTTTACGGCTTCACTCTGTTGGAGGATGTTCTGAGTGGAGGAGAGGTAGAGGCTCTGCGCGCCTCGCTGGCGGCGTGGGCGGCGAAGCTTGGGGGTGAGCAGCGATTTTTGGGCCAGGCCGGGCATGTGAGCAACCTGCCCGTGCTCGAACCGCTCTACCACCCGTTGATCGATCACCCGCGCACGCTGCCAGTGATCGAGTATGTGCTGGGCAAGCAGATCATTCTGGGCAGCCTGAACGCGCGCATCGTGCGGCCGGGGGACCCGGTGCAGGGTCTGCACAGCGATATCCGCGCTGATCTGTTGAACATGGGCTCGCCGGTGATGGTCAATACGGTCTGGTTGCTGGATGACTTCACGTCGGAAAACGGGGGCACGCGCATCGTGCCCGGCTCGCATCGGAGCGGGATGGCCGGGCCGCCGGAGGGAATGGATGTGAAGCACGTGCACCAACTGGTTGCGCCGGCCGGCAGTGTGCTCGTATTCAACGGCCAGTGCTGGCACGGGGGCGGGGCCAATCGGACGCAGACCGACCGCCATGCGATGTTCGGCCATTACCGCAAGAGCGCGCTAATTTTTCAGATTGATCCCCACGACGGTTTTCAGGAGGGCTGGCTGGGCGACCTGACGCCCCGCCAGCGGGAGCTGCTGCGCATGGACAACGGTCTGGCCGCGCCCCACGCGGCGGATAGCCATCTGCGCGTCTCGTTTTCGCGTGGCAAGAAGAGGGACTGACGTTTCCGACAGCGAAAATCAGGAGCAGGACAATAGAATAGAGAGTGTCTAGCCCGCCTTTGCACAATCTCTGGACAGGTCACTCTGTATATCGTATTGCGTAGTCAGAGTAGGAATCTCTGTATGCGGACGGGTGTGGAGCGAAGTCCTATTGGCGTTTTCCGAACCTCTTTGATTTCTTCCGTGTAAAGTCTCTTTCTATTGGATGGCTGGTATTGTCACGTCCTGCCAAGCATCCTCTTCTTGCGGCTCGAACCGCTCCAATTCTCCTAATCCAGAAACCAACTGACGGCCCTCGTCGAGGTTCGCGAGCTCGCCGAGGCTGATGAGCTGTACGAGCGCGTTGCCGATTACGGTGGCTTCGCCGGGACCGGCCAGGACGGGGCTGCCGGTGGCGTCGGCGGTGAGCTGGTTGAGGAGCCGGTTGCGGGAGCCGCCGCCAACGACGTGAATGACGTCGATCGGGCGTCCATTCAGGCTCTGGAGTTCCCGGAGTACATCCCGGTATGCCAGAGCAAGGCTGTCAAATACACAACGGGCGATGGCGGCGTCGCCCTCCGGCCCAAGCTGGCCGCTCTGCTGGCAGTAGGCTTGGATGTGGGCGGGATGGTCGCCGGGGGGCAGGAAGCGGTCGTCGTTGGGATCGACGAAGGAGCGCAGAGGTTCGGCCGACTCTGCCAGCGAGACCAGTTCCGGGTAGGAATAGGACCTTCCTTGTTGTTCCCAGGTAGACCGGCACTGCTGCAGCAGCCACAGGCCCATTACGTTTTTGAGCAGCCGGAATGAGCCGTAGACGCCGCCTTCGTTGGTGGCGTTGACGGCGAGTGCGGCCTCGTTGACGACAGGCTGCGCCACTTCGAGGCCGACTAGACTCCAGGTGCCGCTGCTGATATAGGCGAAGTTTTCGGTCTGGGCAGGGACGCCGGCGACGGCGCTGCCGGTGTCGTGGCAGGCCGGTGCAATGACAGGGATATCTTCGTATGTCCCGAGGCGCGTTCCCGGTTGCACGACCTCCGGGAAGAGGGCGAGGGGAATGCCGAGGGCGTCCAGCAGTTCGCCGGCCCAGGAGCGGTTGAAGGGGTTGAGCATCTGGGTGGTGGTTGCGTTACTGAATTCGCACACCTGGGCGCCGCTCAACCAGAAGTTGAGCAGGTCGGGAACGGTGAGGAAGCGAGCTGCGATCTGCAAATGGGGCGAACCAGTCTCTACGAGGCTCATCATCTGGTAGAGCGTATTGATGGCCATGAACTGGATGCCGGTCTGTTCGAAGACCTCTGCCTTGGGGACGCGGGCGAAGACGGCATCGAGCATTCCCTCGGTGCGACTGTCGCGGTAGCAGACCGGGTTGCCGATGAGATTTCCGTTGCGGTCGAGGAGGCCGAAGTCGACGCCCCAGGTGTCGACAGCCAGGCTGGCGGGGGGTTCGGCTGCTTGGGCTCTGCTGCGGCCGATACCGGCCTGCACCTCCCGCCAGAGGTGGAGAATGTCCCATTGGAGGACGCCGTTGACGGTCAGCGCGTAGTTGGGGAAGCGATGTATCTCTTCCAGCTGCAGGCCGGAGCCATCGAAGTGTACTGCCATGACCCGGCCGGACTCGGCGCCGATATCAATGGCGAGAACGGTGGTGCGTTTCTCGGTCATTTGTCGTCCAGTTCCGCTTTTTTCCTGACTGGGGGCAGACGGTCATCCCCTGTGATGGAACGCGTAGTCAGTCCCGCAGCGACTGTACATCCTTTTCGTACTGCCGGATCTCCTGCATAAAGGCCATGCCCACCGGCACATCCTGCTGCAGGCAGTGGTAGTCCCATACGGCGGCGTGGGGCATCGCCTTCAACTCTTCCATCAGTGCCAGGCGGGTGGTGTAATCGGCATTGCGCTCGATCTCCTGCATCGTCTCTTTTGGCTCAAGCAAAGCCAGCAGCAGCGCACGCAGGGAATTGCGCGTGCCGATTGCCCAGGCGGCCACACGATTGATGCTGGCGTCGAAAAAGTCCAAGCCGATGTGCACGCGGTCGAGGTGGTCCCCGCGCACGATCTCCTGCATGATCGCCTGCAGTTCGTCGCTGAAAGTGACGACATGGTCGCTGTCCCAGCGAACGCCGCGGCTCACATGGAGAATCAGTTCCGAGACGAAGAGCAGACAGGCCGATATCTTGTCGGAGATCACCTCGGTCGGGTGAAAGTGGCCGGCGTCGAGGCAGAGGGCCTGGCCGTTCTGCGCGGCATAGCCCAGATAGAATTCGTGCGAGCCAACGACGTAACTTTCTGAGCCGAGACCGAATAGTTTACATTCGATGGCATCACGGTTGTAGCTGGGATCGATTTCCTTCTCGAATATCTGATCCAGGGCATCTTTGAGCAACCGGCGCGGGGTTGTGCGGTCGCTGGGCGTGTCTTTTAGGCCGTCGGGGATCCAGATATTGGTCATTGCGGGCGTGCCCAGCTCTTTACCGAAGAAGCTGCCGATTTCGCGGCAGGCGATGCAGTGCTGGATCCAGAACTGACGGATGTCGTTATCGTAGGAGGCGAGGGTGAAACCGTCTTCGGCCAGGGGGTGGGAGAACAGTGTCGGGTTGAAGTCGATGCCGAGGCTGTTTTCTTTGGCCCAGTCTGCCCAGCCCTGAAAGTGGCTCGGCTCGATCTCGTTGCGGGCCGGCTTTTCATCGGTATCGGGGTACATGGCGTGAAGATTGAGGCGGTGATTGCCGGGGATGATGCCGTAGGCGATGTCCAGATCGCTGCGCAGCTCGTCCACGGTGCGGGCGCGGCCGGGATAGTTTCCGGTCGCCATGAGGCCGCCGCCCAAGCCTCGGCCCGGATCTTCGAAGCCGAGGACGTCGTCGCCCTGCCAGCAGTGGAGGCTGATGGGGACGCCGCGCAGCGTAGCCAGGGCTTGCTCCGTGTCGACGCCGATGGCCGCGTACCGTTCCTGGGCCAGGGCGTATGCGTCTTCAATCTGATTCGATGTCGTAGCAAAGTTCATCAGGTTACTCCATATTGGCGGAAACGTTAATGCTATTGGTTTCGCCCCGCGGCAGTACGCCGCCCAGGTGGGACGAGTCTTGTGCGGGGGCGTTCTTCTCAGCTTTCTTTGTACAGTTCGTTATGCTTTCCATCAGGCGATCCTGGGTCAGTTGAATGTACATAGCAACGACAGGCCCGGTTCATCGCGTATCAACGGGCGCTGCTCAGGGGACGCCGCGCTGGGTAACGGCTGATGCGAGAGCTATGCCAGGTACGGTTGGCGCAGGAGGACACATTGAGGAGCTATTGGCAGAGGCACTTTCCCGGCTACGGGATTTCGATCATATGCCCATAATCTCTCCGCCCTCAGCAGTCATGACGACAGGGGCGGGATTCCGGTTCAGCAATGTGCGCGCCGGTGCCGGGCAAAAAAGGGAAAGCCGGTCCAGCCTGTGTTGTGGTGAAACCGCCGCGGTGGAGAGTTCGAAATTTGCCAGTCAGCCATCCTCCTCAAGGCTGGTCTTCCACCGCCACCTCTACCTTGAAGTGATTGCGCAGGTCGTTGAGAAGGCGGGCGCTGACGTTGCAGTATTCGTTGGGGAAGGTAAGCTGATGGCGGGAGCCATTCGTAACCAAGACGACGACAAACTGGTCCCGACCTTTTGGATCGCGCACTGCGTCGAAAATCTCACGCAGCCGGTATTTGTCTCGATTGAACTGGCCAGAGCGGCTGAAGGTAATGCGCAGGAGCTGGCGCCCGTTCTCGGCATATGGAGCGGAATTCGCTGCTTCAGAATCTGTCACGTGGGTGGATCCGGCGGGCCCTCCGTTGAACATTGCAACCTGCACTTCAGGTGAATGCTGCTCGGAAACGGGGCCTCCCTGGGCGAGATCCTTGCCTGTCTCCGGTTGTGCTGTCGCGGAGTCCGCGGGCTCTTGCCCTGTGTGTGCGTCGTCCAAGGGCGAGGCAGCGTCCGACGCTCCGTTCTCGGCCAGTATGCCGGGGGCGGGGCCGGATGGCTCAGGATAGCCCTCGTAGCTCGCGGTGGCATTGGTCACGCTGGCTGCGGCTTCCTCCCCGGTTTCAGGCGCCGGCCGGTCGGAGATTTCGGTGTCAAAGGGAGGCGCCGTCATGTCCTTGGGCGGCTCGGCGGGTAGGAAGTCATCGGGAGGCGGCAAGTGTTCCAAGTCGCTCCCGTTTGGCCAGGCGCCCGGATCAGCGTTCCATCCGCCAGCGACCTCGGCCCGGTCGTCATCGGGCTTTGCCTGCCCGAACTCAATCGAGGTATGAAGAGAATCCACCAGGACGCTGGTGCGCGCGCCGCGGGTCTGGGCCTTTCCCTTGACCAGCACGACCCGTTCCTCTTGCAGATCTTCCTTACACTTTTCGTAGACGTCGGGGAAGATGACGGCTTCGCACTGGCCTTGTATATCCTCCAGCTGGACAAAGGCCATCTTGTCGCCCTTTTTGGTCACGGTGGTGCGGATCGAGGCCAACATTCCGACCAGCGACACGCTTTTGCCATCGTGTCTCTCATCCAGTTCCGGGCAAGGACAGGTGGTAAATCGACTCAGATCCAGGTTCAACTGCTGCACCGGGTGGCTGCTGACATAGACGCCGAGGAGGTCTTTTTCCCACTCGAACCGTTCCCGGTCACTGTTTTTGACTCCGGCGGCCGCCTGGTAATCCGGCAGCCGAATCGGAAACTGCTCCGGTTGGGCTTCGCCTTCGGGGCCGGCGAACAGATCGAACAT
>VYDA01000032.1 GCA_009843665.1 Caldilineaceae bacterium SB0675_bin_29
CCTGCTCGCCCCTGGTCCGCTGGAACTGTACTCTCGTCTCTGCCCCGGCCGCACTCATGGCAATAACTCCCAACTGCAGTCTATCGTTTCGAGTCTTTCGTTCTCTTCCCGCACCAGCAGGTGTCACCAAAAACTAGAAACTGAAAACTAAAAACTGCCCTTAATACTCCTCAGTCGTAATGTACTTCATATTGATCATCGTCAGCACGAGCGTGAGGAGGAACAAGACGACGCCGATGGCGGAAGCGTAGCCCATCTTGTTGATGCGGAAGGCGTTGAAGAACATCCACATCCCCGGCACCATTGTGCTGTTGATCGGCCCGCCCTGCGTCATCGCAAAGACGGCGGTAAACTCCTGCACGCCCCACATGATGGTGAGAACGGTGATGAGCTTGATCTGACCGGCGATGAGAGGTAGTTCGATCGACCAGAAGCGGCGCATCTCGGAGGCGCCGTCGATCATGGCGCTTTCGACGATTTCGTAGGGGATCGCCTGCAAGCCCGCCAGCAATATCAATATCGCCACCCCATCCACCCACGGGAAATTGCGCAGCATCACCGCATACAGCGCTACATTCGGGTCCGCCAACCACGCCCGCGTCCACGACTCCAGCCCGGCCCACGTCAGAATCGCATTCAGCGGGCCGACCTTGACATCGTAGATGAACTTCCACAGCATCAGCGGCACGATAGCAGGAATGACCACCGGCAGAATCATCCCCAACCGAAACGTATATTGCGTCCTCCCGCCCCGCAACCGGTGAATCAGAACCGCGATAAAAAGAGACACGCCAACCGTGGAGACTACATACCAGGCTGCCAGCTGCAACATATTGTCCATCGAGCTCAGAAATACCCGGTCTTTGGTGAAGAGTTGGACAAAGTTGCCCAGGCCCACAAAATCCGAATCCAGGCCCGGCGCCCATTTGAATACCGACCTGTACAGTCCCAACAGGGCGGGGTAATACATGAAGACGAGGAGAAAGACGAAGGTGGGCGCGAGCATCGTGTAGGCGACGCGCCCTTCATAAATACGTTTTCCGAGCGGCTTTTTGCGTTCCTGTACGTCCACGGCCTGGGCCGCAGCATTGGGCAGGGCGGGCATCTCTTTTACAGCCATCAGCGCATCCTCATTTGAGGAGTGAGGAACTGCGAGTCGTAAGGAGTGAGGGATGTTTTCTTTCAGCGACGGCCAAACTCACTCTTCCTTTCTCACTCCATCTAATCGTCGAACGAACCTTTCACATAGATCAAAGGCAGATGTTTGTCGTCTGCAATTGCGTCTCCCACGCGCAGGCGTTCGGCCACTTCCGCCGGCAGAGCAGACGGCCGGCCGTTGTACACCGCGCCTTCGGGCATGAACAGCATCGACAGCGCCCGCCGGGGATGGAATGTCATGTTCGGACCTGCCGCATGGGCGATCATCCCATTGATGAAGACGCCGTCCCCCGCCCTCACCTCTACCGCGACCGGCTCGATCTCCCTCCACTCAGGATATTCCTCCAGCAGACCATCGATCTTCGCTTCGTTCAGGTTGCCGGCTGCATCGAAACGGCTGCTCGTATGTGTGCCCGGCAGAAAGTACATGCAGCCGTTCTGCAGCGTGGCATCGTCAAGCGCTACCCACAACATGATCGACTGCCGCGAGTGGAAAGGGTCCATCGCGTTGTCCACGTGCCAGTTGGTTGGATGCCCCCAAGGCTCCTTCACCAATGCATGGTCGTGGTACAGGCGGATTCCGTCCACCCCTGCCAACACTGCGGCCAGCCGCCCCAGCCGCCGGTCCGTCACCAACTCTCTGATCCTGTCGCTTGTCTTCCACAGGTTGACGCACTGCACGAAAACACCTTCATAGTGATCGTCGCGTCCCTGGTTGTGGCGCCCGTTGATCCTGAAGTGGCGCGCCATGCCGTCGGCCAGCGCGGCGCGCCAACTCTCCAAGTCCTCCCCGTCCAACAGGTCACCAACGACGAGGTAACCGTTCTCCCGGTAGAATTCGACCTGTCGTGCGGAAAGTGCGGTGTTCATCAAAGCGCTCCAAAGAGGAATAAAGGAGTGAGAGGTATACAACTGCCTCTCACTCCCCACTCCTCTTCACTCTCTCCTCGCTATGAACAGTCCAATCCTTCCGTTTCGATGAAGCGGTCGGCGTAGGCGTCGAAGGACTCCTTGATGATGTTCAGCGCGGTGTCCAGGTCCATCTGATCCAACATATAGGAGCGCCAAGCCTGGCCGGTCTGCTCCGCCGACTCTCCGTCCATCGTCACCACTTCGTACACGAACATCTGCGACTCACCAATCTGCTGCGTCAGCAGTTCAAACGCATCCCCGAAGCGGGGGTCGACCGGCACGTTCTTGACATTGGGCATGGTGGTGCCGATCTCGGACTGGATCGTGTACAGATTATCCGGCACCGAAATCCAGCGCATCAGGTCGATTGCGGTATCGATCACGCCGTCCTTCTCGGAACGGGTCGTGACTGCTATCTGGTCGCCCACAGGGCCGCCAATGGGCCAGGCAGGTGTCGGCGGGTCGGTGGCGTAGGCGCTGCTCTCTTGGGTCACAACCGGCGCGAAGAAGGTGCTCCACTCGAAGTCGACCAGTGGATCATACTGCAACCGCGGGAACGACCAGGTGCCGTTCTCCATGATCGGCTCTATTTTGTTGAGGAAGCGCGAATGGGAGTCGGTGGCGCGGGTGGTCCAGTCCGCAGGCCGGTATTGCACGTTCTCTTTCCACAGCTTCATCCAATCCTGATACTGGGGCAGGTGGGGGTGGAAGACGCCGTTTTCGACGGCGCAGGCAACCTCCTCGCGGGTGGCCGTACCGCGATCCGGGTTGACCTGCGGCTCGATCTCGCCGGCCATGAGCATCCCACCCATCTGCAGGCGGTACCAGTGGTCGGTATCGTCAACGGGGCCGGTCCAGCCGCCATAGGCGTCAATACCTTCATCGCGGAAAGCCTGGCAGACGGAGAGGAATTCGGCGTAGTTCTGGGGCGCTTCGAGGCCCAAGTCGTTGAACCAGTCGACGTTGTAGTAGAAGAAGGTGGTGATGAGGCCGAATACCATGTTGTAGTAACCGCCGCGCATCAGCGTCTCACCGGTTGGGATCGGGTAAAACTGGTCGACCCACTTCTCGCTGCCGGGATCGCCCGCCGGGATGTAGGGGTTCGGCTGGTTGAAGTAGGGCGTCAAATCCGTCCACCAGTTCTTATCCAAATCGTCCTTAATGTGCCAGTGCGGGTGTGTGGTGATGTGCGGAATCGTCCCCGCCGTCTGCTGCGCGATCGTCCATTCACGGCCGCTGATGCCCTGGGGAACGCGGATCCACTCGATGCTCACGTCGGGGTGTTGCTCCGTGTACCCGTCCAGCACTTCAAGGACCTTGTTGTGCGGCAGCGGGTTGTCTTCGGAACGTTCCATGCTCTGGGTGGGCGTCCAGCCGCCCCAATAGGTAACCAACTCCTTGGCTTCGCCCATCGCGGCTTCACCGTCGCCGGCCGGCGCCATCGGCGCCTGGCAGGCAGCCAGCCCCACGGCCGCAGTGGCAACACCAGCAGTCTTCAGGAATGCGCGTCGAGAAAGTGCACGGTCTGTCATTGTTCCTTTCCTTTCTGTAGAGTTGTGAAATAAGGATCCGGTCTTATCCGGCAAGGATTCGGTCAACAGTGCGGGCATCAACGGTGAGGCCCGCAGCCTATTCTAAGTTTGACAGTGGAGAATTGGAGGAACTTCCGGTTTTCTGTTGGAAGCGGTCCTCTTTTTCGAGCAAAGAAATGGGTGTGGGCCTTACAGGTGCCCTTTACTCTGTACAGGCACACACCGTTCGGTCTGTGCGGCTGCAGCCTGCCAGGAGATCCCGCCTCTGCCCGCGCCGCGCATATCCATCCGGCGTGCCCATGGGAGAATTCAGGCAAGTATAACAAGAATGGCTTGCAATGTCTAAAAGTTCATCTGTGGACCTGTTCGTTTCAGAGGTTGACTTGCCAATACTGTATGCTATGATTGGCTTCACGTCCACCCAATGCTGAACGCCAATGCACCCCCTGATTCCGGGCATTGGCAAAGGTCTGAGCATTCAAATCGTTTCGCTATACCCTGGACCAACCGCAGTGGTATCGTGGACAGTACATGGCAGACCGTACTCGCTGCGAGCCGCGAACCAATCCAGTCAGGAGTTGCACGATGAGCAAGTTAGCCCTACTCGGCGGCGAGAAGGCCGTCACCACCGAGCCCCATTCCGCCGGCCACCACCGTTCACCCATGTGGGAAAGCGGCAAGGCCGCCGACTGGGAGGAGTTCTCCGAGGCATTCGCCGCAAAGATGCAGGTCGAATACGCCCTGCCCGTCTCCTCCGGCCAGGTCGCCCTCAACTCCGCCCTCGTCGCCGCCCAGGCCGGCCCCGGTGACGAAGTCATCGTCCCCTCCTTCACCTGGATCGCCAGCGTAAGCTGCATCATGCACAACAACGCCGTCCCCATCTTCGCCGACGTCGATCCCAAAACATACACCCTCGACCCGGAGGACGTGCGCCGCAAGATCACCCACCGTACCAAGGCTATCATCGCCGTCGACCTCTACGGCCATCCCGCCCACCTCAAAGAGCTGCTCGCCATCGCCCGCGAACACGATATCGTCCTCATCGAAGACTCAGCCCAGGCCACCGGCGCCTACGTCGACGGCGAGATCGTCGGCGGCATTGCCGACATCACCTGCTTCAGCTTTGCCGGCAAGCCGATCGCCGCCACCAGCGGCGGGGTGATGACGACCAACAGCCGTGAATACTACGAGCTCGGCGCCCTGGGCGGGCAGCATCCCTCGACGCTCTCCAAGATCCTCACCAACTCCGATCTGCTCAAGTACGCGTCGACCGGCGGTTACGGCGACAACCACCGCATCGACCGCTACGCCATGACGGTGGCATACGAGGCGCTGGAGACCTTCGAGGAGGCCAACGATGCCCGTATCGCCAACTGCGATCTTCTCACCCAGGAGCTGAGCAAGGTCAAGGGGATCACACCGCCCCATGTCGAGCCCGGGGTCAAGCACGTCTACCACATGTATTCCAGCCTCTATAACGAAGAAGAGCTGGGCGTGCCCAGGGAGGTCTTCGTCAAGGCGATCAACGCCGAAGGCGTAACCGCCCTCACCTACGTCAACAGCGCCAACTTCCTCTTCCATCCCGGCGGCAAGCCGATGCCTTCCGGGCCGATCCATCATCGCCCCCTCTTCCAGGAGAAGAACGTGTACGGGCACGGCTGCCCCTTCCAGTGCCCCCATTACACCGGCGAGGCCGACTACTCGATCGGCTCGCTGCCCGTCACCGAAAAACTGGTCGACCAGGAATTCAACTTCCTGCAGCCGCACCTCTCCGCCCCCAACGGCCCCGACCAGATGGAGCAGTTCCTGGACGCCGTGACCAAGGTGGTCGACAATATCGGCGACCTGGAAGGCTACCAGGTCGACTAGCGTACGGTCTCGGAGGTCAAGCACAACCCCGGCGACGTATGCGCGCGCTGAAACTGGAGAAATTTCAATGCTGGAAGAACTGAGCCACGCCCAGTGGCAGAAATTCGAACGGGAAGGCTACCTGCGCCTTGGGCACTGTATGACCGGCGATGAACTGGCGGCGATACAGCAGCGCATGGACGAAATCATGCTCGGCACCGCGCCGGTCGACTACAGCCGCATGATGATGCAGCTGGACCGCATCCCCGGCAAGACCGATGCACCCGGCCCTGGGGGGAAAGGGCACAAAGGCGCCACGCTGCACTATCGTAAAATCCAGGACCTCGAGTTCGACCCGCTCTTCCTGCGCTATATGCAGAAGCCGCTCTTCCGTCACATCTGCTGCATGGTATACGGCGCAGACACGCCGGTCGCCTGTATGCGCGCCATGTTCATGAACAAGCCCGCAGCCGACCCCGCGGACGGCGGCGGGCAAGCGGGGCAGTCAGTCGGCGGCACCCACCTCGTCTGGCATCAGGACCGCTGGACCTATTTCGACCGCGATCCCCTGATCACCATCTGGACCGCGCTCGACCCGGCCACCGTCGCCAACGGTTGCGTCCATATCGCTCCCCGCCGCCATCACGCCCTGATCAATCCCTCTCATGTCTCCGGCTTTATGACCGACGAGCAAGCCCACGCCCTGGTGGCGGAAGCCGAGACGCTCCCGCTCGAAATGGAGGCCGGTGAAGCGGTGCTGCTCCACAACTATCTGCCGCACAGTTCCGGCGTAAACAGTACCGCCACTGCCCGCCGCGCCTTCAGCGTCTGTTACATGGATGCTGCAACTGTAGACACCCACAACCACGAGTACTCGCTGATCTTCGGCGACGGCGAACTCGTCCCGGAGCGGCTTTAGCCATCGCCGGTTACTGCATGTCTGGAGGAAACCATGCAGCCCGAAATCGCCCTGGTAAAACGGGAACAGATGCTGCAGGATGGATTTTGCTTCGTTGACGATATCCTCACCGAGGAGTTCCTGCAGGAGCTGCGTGAAGAGTCCGAGCGTCTCATCGCCGCCCACGTGCCCCCGCCCGACGTCAGGTATCAGGGCCAGCACGTCGATGTACGCGGTGAGGAGAACGACGTCATCAGGAGACTTCTGGAATGGCAGCCGGCGCGGCAGGCGCTCGAAGAAATGGGATTCGGCGACTTCGAGAGCACTGGCGGCATCATCATCCTGACCAAAGACCCGGGCGAACCGGCGCTCTACTGGCATCAGGACTGGGGGAGCTGGGAGGACCCGATCAGCGTCACGCCCTGGCCGCAGCAGATTTTCGTCTCCTACTATCTGAGCGACACCAGCGTCGAGAACGGCTGTCTCAAGGTCATCCCCGGGACCCACCGCAAGCGTATCCTGCTGCATGATGAGCTGGTGCCCGCTCACGAACAGGGCGCGCGCTACATCGAAGAGGACCACCCCGTCATGTTCGGCGACCATCCCGACCAGGTCGACGTCTGCGTGCGCGCCCGCTCCTTCGTGCTCGCGGACGCCCGTCTGCTGCACTCGGCGCGCCGCAACCTGACCGATGAACGCCGTACGCTCATCCTCGCCTGGCACCGGCGGCGCGACGAAGTTTGGCACAAGCCCCCCGCCTACTGGGAGGGCGAGATCCCCGAGGTCCTTACCAACCGCGACGCCAGCCGGGAGTACTCGCGCTCGCGCATTCCCGGTGAATACCTCGAATTCAGCGGCCAGTAGGGTGCTAAGATACGAAGGGACAACCCCAACGGGGTCATGAGCTTGTGAATCTCGCCAAAGAAGGCGAGCTTCCTGACTTTAGTTGCGAAGTCGTAGCAAAAGATCGTGATTACAAGCGTGCGTTATGCTGCGCTCAAGAAGTACATGCACCATTTGGTTCGCTGCCGTGGCCAGGCAGATTTTCAGAAGTACACAAATGAATGCACAGATAAAGATTCCCAAAGACGTTGTTGCCGACTTCTGTCAGCGTCACCAGATTCGTCGCTTGGCTCTTCTACAAAAAAGTCTCTCGTCCGCGGAAGATCTGAATCTTATCGTGGAGTTTGACTCAAGCGTGAAGGTAGGGTTATTGGACCTGGGTCGTATGGAAAGGGAGGTGAGTAAAGCGCTTGGCCGGCCAACCCATCTGTTGACCAATAAGGGCGTCGAGAAGAGCCTTAACCCTCTGTTCAAGGAATCGATTGTCGAATCAGCCGTAATTCAGTATGGTGCGGGCAACGACAATCGATAATCTGCTTTCGCTCATTGACCAGCTTAGGGCAATCGTTGGCGAAAGGAATCGCCGGTCTCGCCTTCCCAAAGACCGGCTCGTAGCAGTCTGATCAACTCGGAAAGAGGAGTTGCTGAGATTATCTTCGGATTAACGTAGCCTGGGCGGGCAATATCGAAGTCGCCCGAAGATTTGAGTTTCAGAGAGTAACTTTATACTTCCTGCTCCTGACCTTTCACTTCTCACCACCGTTCACTGGACACTGAATCCATGCGATTCGCCCTCTTCGGCGCCGGCCGCGCCGGCACAATCCATGCCCGCAACATCGCCGCGCATCCCCGCGCCGAACTCGCCTACATCTTCGACGTCGACCAGGCCGCCGCACAGCGGCTCGCGGACGCCCGCGGCGGGCAGGTACCCCGCGACCCGCAGCAGATCTGGGAGGCCGACGACGTCGATGCCGTCCTGATCGCCTCTTCCACCGACACCCACGTCGACCTGCTGCGCCAGGCCATGCGGGCCGGCAAGCCGACCTACTGCGAAAAGCCGATCGATCTCGACATCGAGAAGGTGAGAGCGTTCGTGGACGAAGCGTCCGCGAGCGACCCGCCGGTATTTATCGGGTTCCGCCGCCGCTTCCAGCCTGAATTCAGTTCCATGCAGCGGCAGGTCCGGGATGGCGCAATCGGCCGGATCGAGTCGATCCGCATCATTGCCCGCGACTTTGCCCTGGCTCCTCTCGCCTTCCTGCAGCGCTCCGGCGGCCTGCTGCGCGACAAGATGATCCACTACTTCGATCTGGCCCCATGGCTCGCCGCCGAGAGACCGACCGAACTGTACGCAACCGGATCCAACCTCATCGATCCCGTCGTCGGTGAGATGGGCGATGTCGACACCGCGGTGGCGGTCCTGCGTTTCCCCAGCGGCGCGCTCTGTACGATCGAGAACGGCCGCCGCGCGGTCTACGGCTTCGATGACCGCGTCGAAATCTTTGGCGCCGCAGGGATGCTGCAAGGCGGCTCGGCCCCCGCCGAAAATCTGGCCCGGTTCACCGCGACGGGCATCACGCAGAGCCGCTTTCCCGACTACTACGGCGAGGAGAGCTTCGACTACGCGCTCGATGCCTTCATCACCGCGCTCGAAAGCGGCGCGACCGTCTCGCCCTCGCTGCAGGACGGCTACCAGGCCCAGCTGATCGCCGAGGCCGCGATCGAGTCCATGCGCACCAACCGGCCGGTGAAACTCCAATGGACATAGTAGATGCGCTACTGTTTCGCCCACTGCGCCCGCAGGAAATCCAATCAGCCCGCGCCCGCCTATGAACGCAAATCCTGACCCTTCAACGAAAGCCTATCCACTCCGCGGCGGAGAGAGCGTCCTCCTCCTCGACGAAGCCCTGATCCAGGAGGAAGAAGGCATCGCCCGCGAAGTCCAGCCTGCCGCCAAGATCCCATTCGTCATGGAGCCCGACGAGGACAAACTCTGGGAATACTGCGGCCCCGGCATGAGCAAGCGCATCCATCTCTACGGCACGGCCCTGTATGACGATCTGGCAGGCAAGTACCGCATGTGGTACTTCGGCCGCATGGGCCCCCACTGGCGCGTGCCCGACGGCAACTACCAGATCCCCGAACTCTACGTCCCCCGCACCGACGAAAGACCCTTCCACTGCAACGGCGTTACCGCCGACCGTTACGGCCGCCCCTTCGTCGACAACGACCGCGGCGACCTCACCCTGTACGCCGAGAGCGACGACGGCATCAACTGGGTCAAGCCGGAGCTGGGCATCTTCACCTTCAACGGCAGTGCCGCCAACAACATCATCTGGGACCTCCACGGCGCCTCCGTCTTCATCGACCGCGACGAAGAGGACAAGGACCAACGCTACAAGGCGATCGGCTTTTGCCGGCGCTACCGCAGCATCTTCCTGCTCACCTCCCCCGACGGCATCCACTGGCATGACAACGTTACCGTGAATCTTCCCGGGCAGGGGCGCACCCATAACTGTCTTGAGCCGGTGGTGAAGCGCAGCAACGAGGGCACATTTAACGTCACCTGGGACCCGGTCGATTCCATCTACCGCGCCTACTCGCTCCAGCGCTTTGACGACAGCGAGAAGCGCCGCGTCATCTGCTACGCCGAAAGCCCCTCTCTCGCCGGCCCCTGGAAGGACGCCTACCCGATCCTGGAACCGGGCAACTGGGACGACGAGATCGCCCGCCGCAGGTACGGCGCGCTGCGCGCCGAGTTCCACAACATGTCCGCCTTCCGTTATGGGAGCCTCCACA
>VYDA01000673.1:0-3337 GCA_009843665.1 Caldilineaceae bacterium SB0675_bin_29
GTCAGGAGGCGATCTGCTGGCAAAGGTGCTTGGAAGGCTCTCGAGGGGCGTTGAAATGAGGCGGCCCCAGCCCTCGGGGGGGAGTTATTATCCCACGCCTTCACGAGCCGACTTCACCCTCGAATCAAGTTGGCATCCAAGAAGAGCTTTTAATTTCATGCGGGCTACAGCAGAGTGGGGCATTCCCTTCAGTCTGGAAGCGGAAGGTAAAGTGTATAGATTGAGTGACGCGGTCAATTGGCGGGAGAAGGCTAGGCCCAAACATCAGGAAGGCGGAAAGATATGGGCTTCATTTCGGGGCGGCGGTGTACTGGCTGAGAAATGGTACGAAGAAGCCCCATGAAGAGACAACGCTAGTAAATTTCTTGACCGATAGGTCAAGACCATTAGAACCGTAGCAAGTTTCGACCACCTTGCATTCAGATTACAGGAGAATACCGATGTCCCTTATGTCGATTCCGCCGGGGATGAAGATCGCGGCACAGGTGTCACCAGAAGCCAGCGCAGAGGAGTTGCAGTTTGTGAAGCAAATGGGTCTGGACTGGGCCGTTTGCTGGACGGACGGCGAAAACGCCGGTTATGACTACTATGCCCGGACCAAGGAACGGTTTGAAAAGGCAGGGGTCCAGATCTACGGGTTTGGTAACCGGGAGGTACACAATCAGGACGCGATCGTATTGGGGTTGGAGAATCGGGGTGCCAAGATCGAGGAGTACGTCAGTCATCTGAGGGCACTGGGCAAGGCAGGAATCCCCTATACTACGTATGCGCACATGGGAAACGGAATCTGGAGCACAGAGCGGGAGCTGACGCGAGGGGGGGCCTCGGCGCGAGGATTCGACCTGGCAAAGGCAGACGCCGGACACTGGGCCGGACGCTATTACCATCTGCCGCTCACACACGGTCGAACTTATTCCGAAGATGAGATTTGGGAAAACTTCCGCTACTTTGTTTCCCAGGCGGCACCAGTGGCCGAAGAGGAAGGGGTCCGCATAGGCATTCACCCTGACGACCCTCCTCAACCCGAATTAGGGGGAATCCCCCGGTGCATTTTCAGCAGTTTTGATGGTTACTACAGGGCAATGGAGATCGCCAGCAGCCCCAACGTGGGCATCTGCTTCTGCATTGGCTGCTGGTTGGAAGGCGGCGATTTGATGGGCAGAGGTGTTGAGGCGTCGCTGCAAGAGTTTGGTCAGGCGAACAAGCTCTTTAAGATTCACTTTCGAAACGTTGATCAGCCGTTGCCTCACTTCATCGAGACGTTTGTGGACGACGGTTACTTTGACATGTACAGGGCAATGCGGGTCCTGGAGCAGACCGGTTTTGACGGCGTCCTGATTCCCGACCACATTCCGACGATGGCGGACGATCAACGCATCGGTACTGCCTATACGATCGGCTACATGAAGGCACTGCTGGCTCGGGCGCGGGAAGAAGTGAAAGGGTAGGTATTCCAATGAAAACCGTGGGGATTCTGAGCCCCGGAGACATGGGGCATACGGTAGGTGAGCGGTTGAAGGCTCACGGTCTGCGCATAATCGCGCATTTGGCCGACCGCAGCGCCCGCACGCGAGGCCTGGCCGAAAAGGCAGGAATAGAAGAGGTAGATTCTTACGACTCGCTGATTGAAATGGCGGACGTCGTGCTGTGCATTCTTGTGCCCGCGGAGGCTGGGACGGCAGCGCAGACGGTAGCGAAGGCACTTCGTCGGACAGGCGCTGACCTGCTCTATGCCGACTGCAACGCGGTTTCGCCGCAGACGACAATAGCAATAGGGGAGACGATTACTGAAGCCGGAGGCCGATTTGTAGATGCCTCGATCATTGGGCCGCCGCCGCGCCGTGAAGGGGCGACGCGATTCTATGCTTCGGGCGTGCACGCGGGCGAACTGGCGAAGCTCGAAGACTACGGGCTCGACGTACCTGTGATCAGCGACAGTGTAGGTGATGCATCTGCCATCAAAATGTGCTACGCAGGAATGACGAAGGGTCTGACCGCGCTTTGCACGAACCTGCTGGTTGCTGCAGAGGCGCTGGGAATACGTGAGGCCTTGTTCGATGAGTGGGGTATGAGCCAGGAGGCAATGCTGAAGCGCGTGCAGGGTCTGCCGAGTATGCCGCCGAAGTCACGACGTTGGGTGGGCGAAATGGAAGAGATTGCAGCTACCATGGCGGGCGTTGGCATGTCACCGAAGTTCCACGAAGGCGCCGCAGACGTCTATCGATTTGTCGGTGCTTCGCCGCTAGCCGACCGCACTCCGGAGGATCTGGATGAGCCTACTCTGGAGGAGATGCTGCTGGACCTGGTGGGAGCGCTGCCTGCGCGGTGAGATGGCCTTAACTGGCGCCCATTCAATTCTTTCTCTAGCTATGTAGATCGGGGGCCAGTCCTGCCCCTTCCACGAAGGGCAGGCAGGAGTCGCTCCCATTGACCATGACTGGCCGCAAGTGTACTTACTAGCCCTGGAATCGAACAGGATTGTATCAAGGTCAATCTAGACTTTCTTGAAAGATCCTCATCCTGTTGCCCCGGGACATAAGGCGCTCAATCTGTCCACCTCGGTAAGCTAAAGAGCCTAGGCAGTCGACTGGGGTAGTGCAACTGAACGAAGGCTCCCCAAATGAGAATACGAGCTACTCCCTGCTGCAGAGGCTAGATCGCGCAGGCGGTTTCCCGCTCAATGCGTTACGTGGGTTCGACGTCGGAAAGTTACAGCTTGCAAGAACCTGCTCAGATTTTCAGGCCGCTGAGGACAACGCCTTGGATAAAATAGCGTTGGGCACCGGCGAAGAGGGTGATTACTGGGACCGTCATGATGGCGGCGGCGGCCATCAGCAGGTGATCGCGCGGATCCCTGGATTCCAGGGGAATGTTCTGGAAGAATCGGAGGCCTACGGCCGCCGTAAAGAGGTCGACCTTATTGAGATAGATGAAGGGTCCGAAGAACTCGTTCCAGTCACCCAGGAACTGAAGGATGGCGACGGTAGTCAGCGCGGGTTTCATTAGCGGCAAAAGGACGCCCCAAAGAATGCGTATAGGCGAAGCGCCGTCCATTAGGGCGGCCTCGTCTAGGTCTCGTGGAATAGACATAATGAACTGGCGCAGTAAGAAGATCATGAATGCCCCGCCGCCTAACCAGGACCCGATGGTGAGGGGAACGTACGTGTTGATCAGTTTCAGATTGAAGAAGAGTACGTACTGGGGGATCAACGTCACCTGCGACGGGATCATCATTGTTCCCAACATGAGCACAAACCAGATCTCCTTACCTATATAGTTAAAGCGGGCGAAGGAGTAGGCAGTCAGAGAACCTGTGATAATGACCCCGGGAATAGTG
>VYDA01000673.1:3347-9988 GCA_009843665.1 Caldilineaceae bacterium SB0675_bin_29
AATCAGAAAGCTGTTCCCCATCCAGCGGGCGAAAGGCACGGAACTGAAGACCATTGCATAGTTTCCCCACTGAGGTATGGCGGGGAAAAGATGCGGTTCGAAGGAACGAAGTTCCTTCCAGGTCTGCAGAGAACTTGACACCGTCCAGAAGAGCGGGAAGGCAAACATCAAGGCAGCAGCAGTAAGCAGGATATAGGTCACGGCCCTCTGAATTCGATTCCGTCCGCGTCGGTAAACGTCACTGCGGAGTTCTGTGCTGGGCAGTCTCTCGATTGTTGCGGCCATCTTGTTCTAGCTCCCGTAGTAGAATACCCAGCGGCGTGAGAGTCGTAACTGCCAAATCGTTAGCGACACGATAACGAAGGCGAAGAACCAGGCCAGCGAAGCGGCATAGCCCATGTTCCAGTAGTCAAAGGCATGACGATAAAGGTGAAGGCTGTAGAAAGTCGTGGCAAAACCAGGGCCGCCCTCGGTAGCTACAAATGCCGCGGTGAAGACCTGCAGACCGCCGATGATTCCAAGTACCATGTTGAAGAATATCGTGGGAGTCAGCAGAGGAATCGTTACGTGGCGCAGCTTGTGAATCGGCGAGGCTCCGTCGATTGACGCGGCCTCGTATAGGGACTCAGGGATTCCCTGGAGGCCGGCCAGAAAGATAATCATGCGCGTGCCTCCCAGTCCCTGCCATAAGCCCATCATGATCAAGGAAGGAATCGCCCAGCGTCGGTCACCGAACCAGCCAGGAGGGTCGGACCAACCTAGGTCGATCAGCCACTGATTGATGATACCGAAATCGGCATGGAGCAGCCATTTCCATAGGACAACCGAGGCCACGATCGGTACCAGTGAAGGCATGAAGAAAAGCGTGCGATAGGTGGCCAGACCTCGCAGTTTTGCGTTAAGCAATATGGCCAGAAACATCGAGCCTACGACGCCAAGAGGGACGCCAACCCCTGCGTAGTAAAAAGTGCGCCCGAGAGAAGTGTAGAAGAGCGGATCGTCGAAAAACATCTTGGTGTAGTTATCAAGACCGAGCCACACTGGGGCACTCAGTACATCGTACTTGGTGAAGCTTAGGTAGAGCGAAAATAAGCCGGGGCCGATGAACAGCCCGAAGAATCCGAGAAGCCAAGGCGTCAGGAACAGATAACCATAGACATTTTCCCGCCTCTGTCTCGATGTCGTCAGCGCTTCCGCAAAGTTGGACAGTCTCAGGCGGCTGGCCAGGGTCGCCATATTCAACTCCAGGATATGAGAGCAGTGAGCAGACGGTTAATTCCTGCCCACTGCTCATTAGATTCCTGACAAGATCAAGCTGGGTCCATGTCCAAGACGGCCTGAATGTTGTCATTCAGATCCTGCAAGCCCTTTTCGAATTCAACGGGCTGGTGGGGGTCGAGGAGCAGGTCTGTCCACTGCTGTACTGCGGACGTGTACTCGCGCCCGCGAGAATTGGCTGGCGCGTGTGCGGGAATGCCGTTCTCGAGACTGGAGATGAACCATTCATGGATCGGGTCATCTTCGATGAGAGAATCGACTACGTCGGGCCGCACCATCGCGAAGTTGCGGGCTACCAGGTTGAAGCCGAGGCTACCATCGTGTCCGGCGATGTGCAGGAGGAACTGGTAGCCGACGTCGGCGTGGTCCTGGTCGGTGCGCAGGTTCCAGGTGCCGCCGCGAAGCTGCGAGGGGAAACGGCCGTCTTCGCGAGCCGGGAACAGGATCTGTGAGGCCTTGGCTACGCTCTCATCCTCGATCTGGTTGTTAAAGTTGCGCACGCACAGCGAGCCGCACCAGTTCAAGGTCAGCAGGCCGGCGACGAGAGCGCCGCCGGCGTTGTCGAGATCCCCAGGCGCGGGAAGCACCTGGTCGACTACGCCAAGATCATAGGCCCATCTCATGGCCTCAGTGGCTTTCGGGTCGTCTAAGAGCAAGCACTGGGAGCCTTCCTCGTTGATAAGCGAACTGCCAAAGAGGCGGCATAGGACTACGACCGTTGCCTCATTATGGCTGATATTCAGTCCAAAGCGTTCTCCTTCCACGTAGAAGGAATGAGCCCACTCTGTAATCATGTCAATCGACACATCGCGACCGACCGGATCGGGAACGTCCAGGCCAGCCTCTTCGAAATGGACGGCATTGGTAACCAATGTGTCGAATCCTGCCCAGCCCCAACTGGGGAAGCCAAACAGTTGACCCTGGTAATATTGCAGGCCCATGAAGTGTTCGAACCACTGACTGAGGTCTGTGTCATCGGCGGCGACAAGCTCATCAATCGGCATGATAATGTTCTTGTTTATCGCCCGCCAGAAGTGATAGTGGGATGGATCAAAGGCGATAACTTCACCGAGGTCGCCGGCAGCCTGGGCCGCGTACATCTTGGCGTAGTTGTCCTGCTGGCCGGAGCCTGCAAGTGGGCGCAACTCAATGGTTACGTCGGAGTGCATCTCAGTAAATGTTTCGATGCGCTCCTCGTTCCATCCACTGCCGATACCGCGGAAGGTGTCCCAGCGCAGGTGGACGGGCTCCATCGCGGCGCCTTCGTCGGCCATATCGCCCTCTGGGGCGGCTGGGGCGACACATGCGGCAAGTGCGCCGGCAGAGACTGCCAGGGCGCCCTGCAAGAACGAACGTCTGGATACGTGGTTCCTCATTCAATTGCCTCCTGAAAAGTGTATCGGGAAAGGGAGTTTCTCGGAGAAAGCTGCAGTTCAGACACCCGCAGGCTTCTGAACTGCAGCCCTTATCACAGTAGGGCCAATCTAGGCCAGCGGATCCTTGTCCAAGACCTCCTGGACGAGGAGATGGGTCTGCTCGACACCCTCTTCAAACCCCACAGCCTGCGTCCAAATGGCCTGAAGGTTGTTGTTCATCGTATCGACGAACTCAGACGTGCGAGCATTGGCCGGGCGGTGCCACTTGCGCGGGCCTTCGGGATAGATTTGCTGGTGCTGGCGGAAGATTGGGTGGATGGAGTTGAGCTCATCGCTTTCCCAAACGTCCTTGCGGCCGCCTGGGCTGCCGGCGCCGAAGAAGACATGTTCGATTCCGTCCTCTTTGGTGGAGTAGAAGTCCAGGACCTGGAACGCCTCGGAGGGATGTTTGGAGTTGCCAGTGATGCCGAAGGCGGCGGCTGACACCTGTGAACCGCGTAGTCCTGTCGGTCCGACCGGTCCTACGACGGCATCCCATTCGAACTCGATATCGCCTTCGTTCTTCATGTTAGTGTAACGACCGATGAGGCCTGTGGTCGTGTTGAAAGAGCCTACCTTTCCGGCTACGAAGTTGTTTACGGCCTCGTCGCCGCACTGGCAAGGATCGACCATATGCGTGTGCTGTAGGTCATAGAGCCAGCGCAAGCCGACAATGGTCTCTTCCTCGCCTAGCAAAGATTTTGTGCCTTCTTCGTTGATGGCGTCACCGCCAAACATGCGCAGGTAGGATGGGACGTGCTCCTGTCCGGTACCAAAAGAACGGATTCCCCAAACCTCGGGAGGGTCCGTTACTGCTTTGCCCATTGCAACGTAGTCATCGGTGGTCCAGTCCGGGTGGGGCTGCTCGCCGCCTGACTCTTCGATCAGGGTCTTGTTGTGGTAGTAGGCGGTCGTGCCGTAGTGCCCGTGGTTGGGTATGGCATGCAGCTCGCCGTCCAAGGTGAGGGCGGCCAGCAGCGAGTCCCAGAAGTTGGACAGGTCAAAGTCTTTGGCAGCGACTATGTCGTCGAGGGGGATCAGGACGCCCTTGGCCTTGTGTTCAGGCGGGTTGTTGAGGTAGGTCCATACCACATCTCCGACCGTACCGGAGGCGGAGAGAGCGTAGATCTTGGGATACATCTCATTGCCGGGCAACTCGTCGATTTCCAGGTTAATGCCGGGATTCTGCTCTTCGAACAAGGGCTGACGGCTGATGTGCCAGTCTGCGTGCGTACCCAGGCGCGTGTGGAAGAGGACGGTGACGGGCTCTTCCGCCGCCATCGAGTCCCCGGAATCGCCGGCGGCAGGGGCGCCTGCAGGAACACACGCTGACAGGGCGAGGCCGCCGGTTGCGGCAAGTGAACCGGCTAGGAACTGGCGGCGACTTACACGTTTGTGAAGCATTGGTCTTTCTCCTTGTGGGTAGGGAAACTATGGACAGAGAAACAGAAATGGAGGGGATAGTTATCCTTTGATGCCGGACATGACTATCCCCTGAACGAGATACCGTTGCGCCAAAAAGAAAATAATGATGATAGGCGCAGTCATCATCACACTGGCTGCCATTAGCAGGTGGTATTTGGGCTCGGTGTCATCGGCGAAGCCGGCGACGGCCTGGAAATAGCGAATCCCTATTGCGAGTGTGTACTTCGTCTTTGTGTTCAGGAAAATGAAGGGGTAGAGAAACTCGTTCCACTGTGACATGAAAGTAAGAACGGCCGCGGTTGCCGTGACAGGAATGGAAAGAGGCATCAGTATTTGCCAGAATATGCGCACATAGCCGGCGCCATCAATGCGCGCTGCCTCATCGAGATCAATCGGAATACTGAGAAAGAACTGGCGCATCAGGAAGATAAGAAAGGCGCTGCCCCCGAAAAAAGATGGGATAATAAGCGGTCTGTAGGTGTCCAGCCAGCCGATTTTCGCAAACATCAGGTAGAGAGGAATCAGAGTGACCTCTACCGGCAGCATCATTGTGCTAAGGGTGATGATAAACAGCACGTCGCGCGCCGGGTAGCGAAATCGGGCGAAAGAGTAACCGACTAGGGCTGCGGTCAGAACAGCGCCGAAGGTCGAGACTATGGCCACGAACGTAGAATTCCAGGTCCAGGTGGCCCAGGATACGATTTCAAAGACTTTCGGATAGTTTTGGAACTGGGGAACTTCCGGTAACCATGTCGGGGGGAATCTGAACAACTCGCCCCCGCGTTTCAGAGAGGAGAGCACGGTCCAAACAAAGGGGAACATGAATACAGCCGAACTGGAAACTGCGATCAGATAGAGAAGGCCGCGTCCGATGGCGCGCTGGAATGAGGCCGACTGGAATAGGTCGGCAGATAGGATTCCGTTCCCGGTTCGTTTGCGGCCCGTTGCGATCGCTTCGCCTGCCATTAGTCAACCTCCCCTGCGTAGTAGACCCATCGTCGCGATTGTCTGAACTGTACATAGGTAAAGGTGAACAGAACGAAGAAAAAGATCCAGGCGAGGGCCGAAGCATAGCCCATCTCAAAGTACTGAAAGGCACGCGTATAGATGTGAAGGGCGTAGAACCAGGTTGCGTAAGCTGGGCCGCCCTGCGTGGCGACAAAGGCGGCGGCAAAGACCTTGAGCGCGCCGATGATTCCCAGAACCATATTGAAGAAAATGGTCGGGGTAAGCATGGGAATGGTTACGTTGCGAAACTTGGCCCAGAGCCCTGCACCGTCAACGACGGCGGCGTCGTAAAGTTCCTGTGGCACGCCCTGGAGGCCTGCCAGAAAAATGAGCATGGTATTGCCGCCGATGGCACCCCACATTGCCATAATGATGAGGCCGGTCATGGCCCAGTCCGGATCGCGGAACCAGCCGGGGGCGTTGTCGCTGCCGGTGAGGGTCCGAATCCAGTGGTTGATTGGCCCGACGTCGGCGTTAAATATCCAGCCCCAGAGGACGGCAGAGGCCACGATGGGCGTCAGGTGAGGCAGGAAGAAGAAGGTACGGAACCAAGCCGTTCCGCGCAGCGCCTGATTGAGTAGCATAGCCGCTGAGAGTGCGCCGACGAGCGACAGTGGCACAACTATCAGTGCGTAGCGAAAGGTCAGCATCAACGAGGGCCAGAAGAGCCGGTCCTTGGAAAAGATTTCGATAAAGTTTTTCAGTCCGACGAAGTCAGGGGGATTTACTACGTCATACCGGGTAAAGCTGAGGAAGCCCGAGGTCATCATGGGCCCGACGATGAAAAGGATTAAGCCAAGCGCCCATGGCAGCAGGAAAATGTATCCGGCGATCGCCTCTTTGGCGCGCAGGTTGGTCATCCAGCGAGGAAGAGGCAGGCCAATGCTCGCAAGCGTCTTGGTAGTCATCTCTTCCTCTCCCTAACCATTTCATGTCCCTCATAGAGGTCGCGCGCCACCGTACCCTGGGCTTGCGCGGGCGGATCTACGCCAAGAATGTGACAGAAAGTCGGAACGACGTCGACGGCATGAATGTAGCCCAGCCGGTCGACAGGCCGTTCATATCCCTTCTTCAAGCCCGGCCCGTCCAGGAAAAAGGAACCAAAAGTGGACGAGAATCCGTTGGCAGTTGGAATGAATCCGCCATGATGGGCACCGTAAACAAGAGGGGCGCCGACATTTCCCCCGCCTTCAATTCCGAGCCATTGCGTGTAGTACCCGCTTACATAGTCGTGATCCCAGGCGAAGATGACGTCACCGCACTCGTCTCCCCACTGCCCGAGCAAATAGGCGTCGCGTTTGGGCAGGGCGATGGCGACAACGGTGTTGCCAGTGTCTTCGTCAACCCAGGTGCGGAGGGCAGTGAGCAGCTCGCGTTCGATCTGGTCGAATTCCGGTCCGGGATCGGCGTTGATGGTAATGTCGAAGCCGCGCCTGGCGAGATAGGCTTTCGTCTGGTCCCAGTCGATCTCGTCCGACGAGGGATCCAGGTCCTGGGCAATAGCCTCTTCCCCAC
>VYDA01000348.1 GCA_009843665.1 Caldilineaceae bacterium SB0675_bin_29
TCGTTGTGGTAGGCTACACAAACGCGGGCAAGAGCACGTTGCTGAACGCGGTCAGCAATGCCGGCGTTTTGGCCCAGGACCAGCTGTTCGCCACCCTGGACCCGACCACGCGCCGCGTGGAGCTGCCCAGCGCGCGCACGGCCCTGTTCACCGACACGGTCGGCTTCATCCAGAAGCTGCCGACGGCGCTGGTGGCGGCGTTCCGAGCGACCCTGGAGGAGATCACCGAGGCGGACCTGCTGCTGCACGTGGTGGATATCTCGCACGCCAACGCCGATGAGCAGGTAACAGCGGTGGAAGAGATGTTGGAGGAACTGGGCGCCGGCGAAAAACCGCTCGTGACTGCGCTGAACAAGATCGACCTGGTAGACTCCGCCAGACAGGAAGAGCCCGGCCTTGCGGCGCAGCTGCGACAGGCGCTGCAGGAGTACACTTCTCCCGTTCAGATCAGCGCGCGCACAGGGGAAGGCATTCCGGAACTGCTGGCGGCGGTGGATGGGAAGCTGCGAGAAACGATGACGCCGCTGCGGCTGTTGCTACCTTACAGCAAGGGCGACCTGGTCTCTCTTATCTATGAGCACGGCCGGGTGGAACGGGAGGAGTTTACCGAGAAGGGGACGCTGATCGAGGGCAGGCTGCCGGCTCACCTGGTCAGCAGAGTACAGGCGTGGAGCGTGGCGGCGGCGGATAGCCTCCAGGCAGAATCACCATAGAAGACCGGAAAGTGCGCTGAGATTCAGTGGCCAGCCGGTCGTTATCAGTTCGCACAGCAACAGAAAGCCGTAGAAGAGATGAGCAAACCTACAGTTGTCGTAACCCGCCAGTTGCCGCAGGCGGCGATCGCGCCGATCCTGGAAAGATGTAACGCCCGTTACTGGGACAGCGAAGAGCCGATCGCTCGCAGCAGGTTGCTGGAGTGGGTGCAGGGCGCGGACGGACTCTACTGTCTGCTGACCGAATCAGTTGACGACGAACTTCTGGACGCGGCCGGGCCCGGGCTGCGGGTTGTGGCCACGATGTCGGTTGGTTACGACCACGTGGACGTGGCTGCGCTGCGCAAACGGGGCATCCCATTGGGGAATACACCGGGCGTGTTGACGGCGACGACGGCGGAACTGGCGCTGGCCTTGCTGCTGGCCACGGCGCGGCGGCTGCCGGAGGGTACGCACGCCGTGCAGAGCGGGACGTGGCCCACTTGGCGACCGATGTGGATGACGGGCCGCGACATACACGGAAGCACGGTGGGGCTGGTCGGCCTGGGGCGGATTGGCGCCGCGTTCGCGCGTATGCTCGGCGGTTTCGGCTGCCGCATAATCTATACCGGGCCCAGGGAAAAGCCGGAGGCGGCGCGGGAGGTGGGCGCGACTTTTGTGCCGATGGACACACTGTTGGGAGAGAGTGATTTCGTGGCGGTCCACTGCCCGCTCAACGACCAGACTCGCTCCATGTTCAGCGTCGAGGCCTTTCGCAAGATGAAACCGACGGCAGTCTTAATCAATACCAGCCGGGGCGGGGTCATAGATCAGGAAGCGCTCTACGACGCGCTGGTGAATGGAGAGATAGCCGCCGCTGGGTTGGACGTCACCGATCCGGAGCCTCTGCCTGCGGAACACCCGCTGGTCTCGCTGGATAACTGTGTCATTTTGCCCCATATCGGCAGCGCCACCGTGGCCACGCGCACGAAGATGGCGGTGATGACAACCGAGAATCTGCTGGCGGGAGTCGAGGGCCGGCCGTTGCCGAATGGGGTCGATCTGTCGTAGCCGCGCGGTTGTGCCAAGTTTCGGTGGCAATCTTGGCAGGTGAGAGAGTGTTATAAAATCTGCCAAAATGGTATACAGTTATTAAAACACCCAGAAACGGTTTCGCAACCGAACGGAAAGGGATGTTCCGGCAATGAGTGAGCAGACGCTAACTATCACCGATAATCGCACCGGCCAGACAGTTGAACTGCCGATCGAAAATGACACCATTCCGGCCATCGGCCTGCGCCAACTCAAGGTGCAGGCCGATGATTTTGGTATGATGGTCTACGATCCTGGCTATACGAATACCGCGTCCTGCAAGAGTCGTGTCACCTTTGTCGACGGGGACAGGGGGATACTTCGTTACCGTGGCTATCCCATTGAGCAACTGGCGGAGAAAAGTACATTTCTGGAGGTGGCGCACCTGCTGCTCTTCGGCGAACTGCCGACGGCGAGCAAACTGACCGACTGGAATGCGCGCGTTATTGCGCAGACGGAGATCGACCAGGGCTTGAAAGCGTTACTCAAGACCTTCCACGCGGACGCCCACCCCATGGGTATTCTCGTCAGTACAGTGGGAGCGATGTCCGCTCTCTACCCGGATTCCAAGCAGGTCCATGACGGCCAGAGCCGGATGCAGCAGGCCGTGCGATTACTCGGCCAGCTGCCCACGGCAGTCGCCTTCGCTTACCGGAACCGGCTCGGCCTCCCGCCCACGGACCCCGACGGCGCGCCAGGCTACAGCGACAACTTTCTGCATATGATGGGTCTCTCCGGTGACGGCGAAGTCGACCCCGTTCTGGCACGAGCGATGGATGTACTATTTATCCTGCACGCCGATCATGAGCAGAACTGCTCGACCTCGGCGCTGCGCAACATCGCTTCAAGCGACGCCGATCCGTACTGTGCCATCGCGGGCGCAATCGGCGCCTTGTACGGCCCTCTCCATGGAGGAGCGAACGAGGCGGTCCTGCGAATGCTTGCTGAGATTGGCAGCACGAAGAACATCCCGGCTTTTCTGGACAGAGTGAAGAACCGGGAGGTGCGTCTGATGGGATTCGGCCACCGGGTGTACAAGAACTACGATCCGCGCGCCCAGATCGTCAAGAAGATTGCCTACGAAGTCTTCGCGGTGACGGGCACCAACCCATTGATCGATATCGCGGTCGAGTTGGAGGGGACTGCCCTGGAAGACGACTATTTCGTCTCGCGCCGGCTTTACCCCAATGTGGACTTTTACAGCGGGATCATCTACCAGGCGATGGGGTTTCCGGTCGAGATATTCCCGGTGCTCTTTGCGCTGGGTCGGGCGCCGGGCTGGCTGGCGCAGTGGATGGAGCTGATGAGCGACGCGGAGCAGCGCATCGCCCGGCCGCGGCAGATCTATCTTGGTGAGGCTGAGCGCCCTTACCTGTCGATGGAAGAGCGCGGCAAATGACGGCTGACGGCGGTCAGCGGCCATGCCCTCCGGATCATGAAAGATCGCCGTGGCCGCGCCAGAAGCGCTCCACTTTCTCCCGAACCTGAGGATAGTTGCTGAGATCGGTGTCCTGGCGCAGAAGGTCTTGCGCGGCCTCCTGGGCCCGATGCAGTGTAGAGAGATCGCTGAGGTTCGCCAACTTCAGGTCCGGCAGTCCGCTCTGACGGGTACCCAGAAAGTCCCCGGGACCCCGCAACTCCAGATCCTTTTCCGCCAAGACAAAGCCGTCCGTTGTCTCCGCCAGCGCGTTGAGCCGCTCGGCCTGGGCGCCGCCATTCACCCGGCTGATGAGCGCACAATAGCTTTCATGCCCGCCCCGGCCCACGCGGCCCCTGAACTGGTGCAGTTGTGCAAGACCGAACCGCTCGGCATCTTCGATCAACATCAGGGTGGCGTTGGGAACGTCTACCCCGACCTCGACAACGCTGGTGCTGACGAGAACGTCGAGAGCGCCACCGGCAAAGGCGCGCATCACGTCATCCTTCTCGGCGCCTTTGAGACGGCCGTGGAGCAGCCCCACACGCAGGTCGGGGAAGATCTCTTCGCTCAGGCGGGTGTGCGCCTCCACCGCCGCGCCAACATCAAGGACTTCACTTTCCTCGACAAGAGGATAGATCACGTAGGCTTGACGGCCGTCGCGCACCTGCCGGCGCATGAAGCTGTAGAGGCGTTCTCTATCGGTGGGGAGAAACCGTTTCGTTTTGATCGGCGTCCGCCCCGGAGGCATCTCGTCGATAACGCTGACATCGAGGTCGCCGTAGATCGTGAGCGCGAGGCTGCGGGGGATAGGTGTGGCGCTCATTACCAGCAGATGGGGCACGGCTGCCTCACCACCCTTGTCGCGTGCGGCTGCACGCTGTCCGACGCCAAAGCGGTGCTGCTCGTCCACGACGACAAATCCGAGGTCGGCGAAATCCACGTTTTCCTGAATGAGGGCGGTGGTACCGACCACGACATGGCCGCTTCCGTCCGCCAGTCCGGCGAGGGCGGCTTCGCGCTCCTGCCCGGTGACGCGAGCGGTCAGGAGAGAGACGTTGGGTATGACGCCGCCCGGCAGTTCGACGTCCGCCAGCAGTTTGCTCAGGGCGCGGAAATGCTGTTCGGCGAGAATTTGCGTCGGTGCGAGCAGGGCGGATTGGAAGCCGTTGGCTGCGGCGATCAACATGGCCCCGGCGGCCACCGCGGTCTTGCCGCTGCCGACGTCGCCTTGGATCAGCCGGCTCATGGGCACGCGCTGGGCCATATCCTGCCGCAATTCGTCCAGCGTCCGCTGCTGTGCGCCGGTCAGGGCAAAGGGCAGTGCCGACCTGTAGGCTGCCAGCAGTTCGTCCTCGACGGCCATCGATGGGGCGTTGAAGTGCTGAATCTCCTGCCGGCGGCGCTGTACGCCCAGCTGGAGATAGAAGAAGTCGTCAAAGATAATGCGTTTGCGGGCGTTGTCAAGCTGTTCCGGCGACTCCGGAGAGTGAATTTGCCGGAGTGCGTCGGTCAAAGGAATCAGACTGTGATGACGGCGGAGCTGTTCCGGTAGAGGATCTTGCAGGGATGGCAGGCCCAGTTTAAGGGCCTGCTGCGCCTGGCGGCTGACATCGCTGTTGCGCAGACCCGCGGTCAGTCCGTAAACGGGCATAATCGGTCCGTCTTTGATGGCGTGGGGACCGATCTCTTCAAAATAGGGATTCTCCAGGGTCTTGTGCCCCATGAACAGGCCGACGACACCGCTCAGACGGTAGGTCTTTCCGACCGAAAGGCGATTCTTCAACCAGGATTGGTTCCACCAGTTGATCCGAACCGTGCCGCTGCCGTCGCTGAAGTTGGCCTGCAGGAGCTCCTTCCTGTAGGCATATTTGCGCTGACTGAAGCCGCGCAGGTTGGCGATGATGGAAAGACTTTCGCCTTCCTCGACATCGGCTATGGGGCGCACGCGGCTGAAGTCATCGTAGCGATGGGGCAGATGCCAGATGAGGTCCTCCACGGTCTCGATCCCGAGGCGTGCGTACTGCTCCGCCCTCTTTGCGCCAACCCCTTTCAGGTCGGTAATCGGTCGTTCCAAGGTGTCGGACGGCTCCGGCGCTTCGGTTTCAGCCGTTTCGCTATGGGGCGAAGGTTGATGCACCGATCTGGTCTCGTTCCGATCACCGGCGGGGGAGGCTTCGGAGTGGCGAGCCTGCCCCTGGCCGACCCGGTCTATATTTTCCAGAGCCGGATCCGGCGGCGGCAGTTCATCCAGCAGCTCGAGCAGGGAGTTGAGCAGCCGCTCCCTTTCATCGCTTTCTGCATCGGCATACTGTGACAGCCGATCGATGATTTCCTGCGTCAGTCCCGGCTGGACCGCTTCGGCTTTGGCGTCCTCTGCCCAGCGTTCACAAAAGGCGGCCACCCCGCCGGCGAAGGCCCTCTCACGCCAGCGGGTCTGGATCTCCAGTTTCAATAGATTGCGCAACCGCGTCAGGGCTCTCTCAGCCATTGTCAACCAAGGCCCTCGTATACGATGACTCCCATCACATTGGGTCCGAGATGGGCTGCCAGGCTAGGTGGGTAGCGCCACACATTGGCCGAGATGTCGGGGAGCCCTTCTCCCAGACGTTCCAGCAGGTGTTCCTGGGTCTGTTCATAGCGATGCTGCACGAGCCCGATCCGTTCGTTCTGGGCGAACTCTGCGGTGTAGTCGTACAGTTTTTCGGCGACATCTTCCCGGGTCTGCACCTTTTCGAGCGGGATCAGCTGTCCGTCTTCCATGGTGACCATTGCTTTGATGCCGAGCATTGTCCCGAGCACACTCTGGGCAGCACCCAAGCGGGCACTGCGTTCGAGGTAGTAGAGCGTTTCGGCGAAGAAGGTCACATAGATGTGGGGGATAGCCCCGTTGACGATGCGGGCGACTTCATAGAGGTCGGCGCCGTCTTCGGCGGCCTGGCCGGCCAGTTCCGCCAACATACCCAGGCCCATGGAAGTGGTCTGGCTGTCCATTACACGGATACGATAGCGTCCCATCATCATGTCGGCTGCCTTGCGCGACTGACTCCACATCGGGCTGAGCGTGCTGCTCATGTGGATGGCAACGATTTCCTCGGCATCCTGCCCCAGCTTTTGGTAGACTTCCATGAGGCGGCTCAACTCCGGGGCTTCCACGTCCGGCAGCAGAATGCGTCCTCCGGACTGGTTTTCGCGGATCAGTTGAAAGAGCCGGTCGGCGTTGAAGTCCTCGGTATCTTCGTAGCGGTCCCGTCCTACGCGCAGCACCTGGGGGATCACTTCAATCGAATATTTGTCCAGGACGTCAGCGGGTATGCTGGCGTCACTATCGGTAACAATACGAACCTTGCTCACAGAAGATGCTCCAACTTTTGACAACCTTTTGGCCGTATGATAATCTCTGACAATTCAGTGACACGTGATCATTGGTTGGGCGTTGGTGGGAACTCACTGACCACGGGCCAATGAGGAACCGGAGGGAACAGATCATGGCGAAATGCCAAAAGTGCGGCAAGAGTCCTCAGTTTGGAAACAACCGTCCCTGGTCCAGAAAAGCCACACGCCATAAGTGGAAGATCAACATTCAGAAGGTTAAGATCCTGGAAAACGACAGGCTGGTTTCCCGCCGCCTGTGCACTTCTTGCATCCGCACGCTTGCGAAGGCCTGAGATCCCCTGTTGCAGCAACTTAGTCAGAATCCTATAGAAGCGTTGAGCGATTTCGCTCGGCGCTTTTTTGTGGCGCCGGAGACAGTTCTGTGACGAAAGGCACCGGTCTACGACGCCGCGGCATTGCGCAACTGACCGCATCCGGCATCGATTTCAATGCCGCGGCGGATACGCACAGTTGTCGAGATGCCGCGCGCAAGAAGAATGTTGGCGAACCGCTGCGTGTCTTTGTCGCTGGTCGGCTGAAACGGGCTATCGGGAATCGGATTAAGGGGGATCAGGTTGACATGGCACAGGATCCCTTGCAGCTTGTCAGCCAGGTCCTCGGCCAGGGCGGGGCTGTCATTCGTGCCCCGCATCAGGGCGTACTCAAAGGTCACACGGCGATTGGTCTTGGCAATATAGCGGCGAACTGAGGCCAGAAGATCATCGACCGGGTAGCGCCGGCTGGGAGGAACGAGCTTGCTGCGCAGGTCGTTGTTGGGTGCATGGAGGCTGACGGCCAGATTCACCTGGAGCCCTTCATCAGCCATGCGGTCAATCATCGGAATCAGGCCTACTGTACTGAGCGTGATATGACGTGCGCCGAGGGCGAAACCGTCGGCGGCGGTCAGGCGGCGGATGGCCGTCCACACATTCTTGTAGTTGTGCATCGGCTCGCCCATCCCCATCAACACGATGTTTGTGACCGTGGTGGGCCGCTGCACGCGCATCGTTGGCCCCTCGCCGGCATCACTCAGATAACGGGCGAAGAAGAGCACCTGGGCCACGATTTCACCTGCGGTCAGATTGCGGCGCAGGCCACCAAGAGCGGTCGCGCAGAAGGTGCAGCCCATGGCGCAGCCGGCCTGGCTGCTGATGCAGAGTGTACGCCGCCTGTTATACAGCATCAGGACAGCTTCGACCGTCTCCCCATCCGGCATCTGAAACAGAACTTTCAGTGTGTCCCCGGCCTTGGAAACACGCTGCGTAACCGGCTCCAGGGGCGTGAGCGTTGCCGTCGCAGCCAGCCCGTCGCGCAGGGCCTGCGGCAGATTCGTCATCTCGTCAAAGGAGCGAGCGTATTTCTTGTAGATCCACTCCTGGATCTGACGGATGCGATAGGCAGGGACTTTCGCAGCCTTTCCATTGGCGCGCTTTTGGCCAGCCGGCAGCGCGTTGACGACATCGGTAAGCTCTTGCGGAGAGCAGTCCAATAGGGAACGACTGATCGGGGCGTCGCCGGGCAGCGTGAGTGGAATGGTCTTCATCTTTACAATTGTAGCGCAGCCTTTTCGATGCGGTCAAAAACTGCCCCGATCGCGCCCTTTCGCGCTGAGGCCGGCGCCGGTCCGCGCGGTGGTGACGGATTAGCGGGTGCGCCGCCTCGCGAGGAAGGATCAGCTGTCGGCCTGATGGAAAGCGTCGAGAAGCTCGGGCAGCCCGGGCAGAATCAGGTCCGGGCCGGGCACGACCGTGTGGAACTCCTCCTCGGTCGTAATTCCGGTCAGCACGGCGGCGGTAGGCATTCCCAGCTCGATTGCGCCGGCGATGTCGGTTTCGTAGCGGTCACCGACCAACAGCGTAGAGGACGGGGTGGAGCCGAGATTGTGCATGGCCTGTTCGAACATGCCGGCGTTTGGCTTGCCGATCACCGTGGGTGTGACACCGGTGGCGGCCTCGAGCAGGGCCAGAAGCGCGCCGGCGCCAGGAATCTGCCCTCGTTCGCTGGGGAAGGAGGTATCGCTGTTGGTGCCGACAAAGCTGGCGCCGGCGCGTATGGCCAGTGTGGCGTCGGCCAGGCGCTCGTAGCGCACACTGAAATCGATGCCGGAAACGATGACGTCGGCGGATTGGGCATCTTCGACCAAAGTGATGCCTTCCTGCTGGAGCGCCCAGCGCAGGCCGTCCTGGCCGATCATGAAGGCGCGTACGCCATCGGGATACTGCTCCGCCAGCCAGCTGGCGGTCGCCAGGGCGCTGCTGAGGATATGGGCTTCGTCGGCGCCAATGCCCATGCGGGCGATTTTTTCGACGAACTGGACCGGCGTGCGCGAAGAGTTGTTGGTAACGAAAAGCCAGTTCCGACCGGTCGCCTCCAGATAGTCCAGCAACTCCTGAACGCCGGGAAGGGGCTCCTCCCCAACATAAACAACGCCGTCCATGTCCAGCAGAACGGCGCGTACCTCTCTCAAGTATGCTCTCTGTGCCATGAGTGGACTCTATGATCCTTTCAGTTGTTTGTCAGAGACCGGCTCCGACGGGCGGTGTGCGGCAACGGACAACGCCGCTGACTCCTTGATCAGTTCGCGCTGCTCCGCAGATCCTGCACATTGAGCTGCAGGGAGCGTCGACCCTGCCATTCGTTGACCTCAAGATGAAAGACGATATCGATCAGGCTGCCGATGCGCAGGTTTGCGGCCTGACCGCCCAGACCGAAGCCGATCCCGTCCAACACTTGAGAAAGATCGTGGCCGTCGATTGCTATTTTCAGATGCTTTCCCCCGCCGACGGTGCGTGCGCTGCGCACGCGGCAGCGGCGGCACAGGAAGAGACCGGGCTCATTCTGCTGGCCCACCGGCTCCATGCGGGCAAGCTGGCCCTGCAATGCCCAGTCGATCTGATCGACTGTCAACTCGGTGTCTATATACAGGCTTGGCCGCAGATCCTGAAGGGAGTCGAGCTCCTGGGCGGCCATCTCTTCGAGGGCATTTTGCAACGCGGGCAGCTGCTCGGTGCGCACGGTGAAGCCGGCCGCGCGGCTGTGTCCGCCGTGGCGCACCAACAGAGAACTGACCCGGTCGAGTGCGGCAATGATGTTGAATTCGGCGATACTGCGGGCGCTACCGCGGCAGATCTCCTCTCCCTGTTCGATGACGATTGCCGGGCGATAGAACTGATCACTCAGCTTCCCCGCGGCCAGTCCCACAATCCCGGGTTGGAATTCTTCGCTGGCGACGATCAGAATCGGCGCGGTAGATGGATCGAGGCCGGCGATCTCTCTTTCGGCGACTGCATAAGCTTCGGCGGTGAGCGCCTGGCGTTGCAGGTTGAGGCGTTCCAGGCCGGTTGCCATTTCGTAGGCCGCTTCGTAGTCCTGGCAGCGCAGGAGGGCATAGGCCATTT
>VYDA01000268.1:0-1596 GCA_009843665.1 Caldilineaceae bacterium SB0675_bin_29
TCGGACAGGCGCCAGCGCTACTTCGCCTACGCCGCCGACGATGCCCACCTCACCGACAACTACAAAGACTTCCGCCGCGGCTGGGTGCAGGTGAAAGCGGAGGAGTTGTCGCCCGAAGCCCTGCTTACCGCGTTGAAGGCCGGGGCATTCTATTCCAGCACCGGACCGGAAATCTACGACATCACTTGCGTCCCAGGAGAACGCCTTTCCGTCCACTGTTCGCCCGCTGAACGCGTCTTTCTGACCGGTGTCGGCAGCGCCGCCCAGCGTGCCTGGGGCAACGGTCTCACCAGCACAGAATTCGACCTGTCCGACTGGGACAGCCACTACTGCCGGGTGACGGTGCGGGACCAGTGGGGCGGCAAAGCGTGGTCGAACCCGATCTGGTTGGAAGAATGAGCGGCAATTCGGATTCGGCCGATCTGCAGGTCGATGTGCTCTGTCTGGGCATCGCCTGCTACGATCTGATTTTCTCGGTCGACCGGCACATCTACGCCGATGAAAAGATGAAAGCGTCCGACCTGACCGCCTGCGGCGGAGGCATTGCTGCAAATGCGTCCATGACCGTCGCCCGTCTTGGATACTCCGTCGCCTTCGCCGGCTATCTGGGCCGCGATATGTACGGCGACAAACATCTCGATGAACTCAACGCCGCCGGTGTCAACACCGAGCTTGTCGTCCGCGGCGAATGGCCGACCTCCCTGTCCGCCATCCTCGTCAAACCCGACGGCTCCCGTGCCCTCGTCAACTACGGCCTTGGCAGGGAAATGCCGGGCGAGGAGGAATTCCATCTCGAAGACTGCCGCCCGCGCGCGGTTCTGGTGGACGGACATTACCATGAGGCAGCCGCGCCCCTGGTCGCCCGCGCCCGCGCCGCCGGCATCCCCACCGTCCTCGATGGCGACACCCTCCATCCCGGCTCAAAAACGCTGATGAATATGGTGGAATTCCTGGTGGTCTCAGAGCACTTTGCCCGGCAATTCAGCCGCCAGGACGATGTCGAGGAGGCCCTGACGCAATTGAGCTGCTGTGCGCCCTCGACAATCATCACTCTCGGCGAACGGGGGCTCTGGTGGCGCAACCGTGCAGACAGCCGGTTTGGTGCCAGCGCCGGCAGTTACCCGGCCTTTGCGATCACCGCAGAGGACACGACCGGCGCCGGCGACGCCTTCCACGGCGCCTTCGCCGCCGGCCTTTCACAGGGGATGGCATGGGAGGAACTACTCCGTTTCGCCTCAGCGGTCGGCGCGCTCTGCTGTACCAAAAAAGGCGCCCGTCTTGGCATCCCAACCGGCTCAGAGGTGGCCGCGTTTCTGGCGCGAAATTGACCAACGCCAGCGGTGCGGTGCAAGTGACAATTGACCAGATTCGGTCGCTCCCTTTCTGCCCTGCCCGACATATTACGTTGCGCGTTTTTCGCCAATTTTCGAGCTTGTAAACGATTTAATTTTCTTGTATTGTGTGGTATGTTAGTAGTAGAGTATGGTAGTTTCTGAATGAGGTATCGTCGACCAAAGGCGGCGGCGACAAAAAAGGGGACGGTTCGACAACCGTCCATTTTATTCGTACCTTTAACGCTAAATTACCGATAAAATA
>VYDA01000268.1:1606-9972 GCA_009843665.1 Caldilineaceae bacterium SB0675_bin_29
CTGTTAGAACATCCCATCCATTACGGTTTCGGGAGGACAGATAATGACGGTAACGGCTCCTGAGCGGCAGTTCGACGACGGCCTTACCGACGAATTCCCGCCGGATCTCTATGAACCGACAGGGGTAGTCACCGGTGTCGACGGCTTTGACGCTGTCACCGACGCCCACGTTGCGCAGTTCCACGAGCAGGGCTTTCTCATTGTCGAGAACGCCTTCACCGCGCACGAAGTGCAGGTGGCGCTGGACGGTCTGTTTCACCTCTTGTCAGGTGAAGTGGAGGAGTTCAACGGCGTCCAGTACGAGCGGGCTTCCGCTGGCGTATCGGTTGAGGAGATGCCGCTTGAAGAGAAGCAGGACTACGTTCGCAAATTCATGAGCTTCGTCGACTACGACGAGCGCCTCAACGAGCTCGCGCATCACCCGCTCCTGCTGGCCCTTGTGGAACGCCTCATCGGCGAATCGCCCGTCCTGTTCCAGAGCATGGCGCTGCTCAAGCCGCCCCGTCTGGGTCGCGACAAGCCTTGGCACCAGGACGCCGCCTACTTCCAGATCGAACTTGACGCCAAAGTTGTGGGCTGCTGGAGCGCGCTGGACGAGGCCACAATCGAGAACGGCTTCATGGTCATTGCCCCGGGCAGCCATATCAGAGGTCCCGTCGTTCATTTTCGCAGGCGGGATTGGCAGATCTGTGACACCGACGTGGACAACAGTGGGGCGATGGCCGTACCGCTGAAACCCGGCGGTCTCCTGATCTTCCAGAGTTTGCTCCACCACGGCACGCCACCCAACCAGACCGGGACGCGCCGCCGCGCGCTGCAGTTCCACTATAGGCCGCAAAGCGCGCCCCTCACCAGCCAAGAGGAAAGACTGGCGATTTTTGGCGGTGAAGGGTTAGGGGCAGAGTGTTGAGTTAACCTGAAGCGGGAAGGCGTGGGAGTCGAACCCACCGCAGCCGGCTCTGCGCCACCTGCCACTGATTTTGAAGACCAGGGCGTCCACCGGGACACATCCCCTCCCGTTGGTTATTGTATCGATTGAACTGCGCGCGGTCAAGTGAAGCGGCCGCGTTCCATATCAGAGTCCCACACGCTGGGCACGCAAGTCTGTTTTCCCCGAGTCAGCTTGCCATAGGCTTTGGCATTCGATCCAGAACGGGTTCTGGTCTCTGGTCACTCTACTCGACTCGAAAATGCGTCGTGACCGCAGGCCGACTTTTGGCGACCTAATGATCGCCAGGATTTATCAATAGACTTAATACCTGACATCTAACACCCAACGCTGAAAGCGGTCTGGATAGAATAGAATGCACCTGGCTTGCCCCGAATGCGGCGCACCGGTAGAGGTTACCCCGTCGTTCGCGAACTGCCCTGCCTGTAACGCAAACGTAGCCTCACACTATACGCCCGCCGAAATGACGCGGACGATATATCATCGCGCCCTCGAACATTACTCGATGGGAAATGAAGTGGCCGCGTTGGAAGGGATCGACCAGGGCATCTCTCTCTTGGAGGCGCCCGAACTGCACCTGCTGGCGGCTCTCATCTATCGCAAACGCGGCGAATTTAAGGAAATGCGTGAGCACGTGGCCGCTATCCCCGCCGATGACATCCTGCGCAGCGAAGGCGAATGGCTGCTGCGTTCACACCAGGAGCAGCTCCAGTTGGGACGGCGTGAAGAGGCCCGCCGACGCGGCCGCGCCAAAGGCACTCAGCTCGCAGTGGGCAAAGCCAGCCGCCAATTCAGCACAGAATATTACCCCGCTCCACTCGACAAGAAGCAAGTCGCAACCAAGGCCGTCGCCAAAATACGCCGCAACCGTCTTCCCTGGGCGATTCCCATCGCTATCGTACTGCTGGCTGTCATCTTCTTCTCGCGCGGCTCGGGCGACTCTATCCTCACGGCGTTGCAGCAGCTGCGCACGATACCGGACCGGCTGACCTCCATCTACGCCTCCTTTACCAGCGACGACGCGGCTGCCGTGCCCAGCACAGACGAAGAGTCCGCAACCGGTTCGCAGGTCAACACCAATTCCCAGATAAACACCGCCGCCATCGAAGAGGCGCCGACACCCGTGCAGGCCTCTGCCGCACCCCCAACGCCCGAGACGCTGCCGACGGCGGCACCGACCCAATCTCTGCCTACCCCCGCTCCCACGGAAAACGCGTCTCCTGATGTGGCCGCGACAATAATCGCTGCCGCGCGCGTGCAATCCTTCGATCTCACCGCCTTCCTCAATGAACTAGACCGTGCCGACCTGGCCGCACTCGGCATACAGGCGACGTGGGCCCCGGATGCGCCCCCCGGCGAGCTGATTCTCCAGGGAACAGTGACCATGAACTCTGTGCAGGCCGAGTTGTTGGAGTTGGCGGCCGCGATCGAAGGGGTTACGTCGATCGACAGTAACGGGCTGGAGGTGGTCCTGCCCGAAACGTACACTGTCCGGGAAGGCGAAAATCTGCGTCACATCGCACTGCGGTTGTACGGAGACCAGGACCGCTGGACAGAGATCTACGAAGCCAACCGGGACCTGATCGGCGATGATCCCAATAACCTCTGGGTCGGCCTTTCGCTGACGATTCCTCAGGAGGAACAGGTCCAGCAGTGAGTCGCGTTCCCTAGCGCTCCGCTACGCCCCTGGTATTGCTCCGTTCCCAATAATCTGGCCCCGTTCAAACACTGGACGCGCTGCTATCGACGCATCCGCCCGCGGCGAGAGAAAGCATGAAATCCGGCACAATCGACAGACGGCTGCTGACTATTCTCCTGGTCGTCTTTGTTCAGATGCTGGGCGCGTCCCTGATTTTCCCCGTCCTGCCGCTCTATGCCCAGCGCGAGTTTCATCTGTCGGCCGAGCTGATCACACTGCTCAGCGCCTCTTTCTTCGCCGCCCAATTCCTCTCCGGCCCCTATGTCGGCCGCCTTTCCGACAGTTACGGACGCATTCCGGTCCTGATCGTCAGCCAGATTGGGACGGTCGTCAGCTTTGTCATCCTGGCCTTTGCGCCCAGCTTCGGCTGGCTCTTCTTTGCCCGCATCCTCGATGGTATTACCGGAGGCAATATCATCGTCGCCCAGGCCTACATTACCGACATCACGCCCCGCGAGAAGCGCACCGAGAGCCTCGGCTACATCCTCGCCGCTTTTGGCCTCGGTTTCATGTTCGGGCCTGCCCTGGGGGGTGCGCTCGCCGCAGCCTACGGTCCCGCTGTGCCGTTTCTGGTAGCCGCCGTAGCCGCGGCCGCTGTAGTCCTGCTCACCTGGTACGCGCTGGATGAAACCCTCTCTGCGGAAGAAAGGCGCCGCGCCCGCGCCCGCCGCGCCGGCAGCCTCACCCTCGGCAGCCTGCTGGGAGGCGCACCTTGGGCCCTGCCGCTGCTGGCCGTTCTCCTCATCGCCTTCTTAGGTCAGTTTGCCCTGGGACTCTTGCAGTCCACCTTTGCGCTTTTCGGAGAAGCGGTACTCTTCCAGGGCGAGAGCCGTGAGGTCACCGATGTCGGCATCGGCCTGCTGCTCTCCGTTGTGGGGATTTCCCAGCTGTTCACGCAGACCTACCTGCTGCGGCGTATGGCGCAGCGCTTTGACGAAGGTCAGCTTGTCGTGATGGGCAGCATTCTGCGTACGATCGGAATGACGGTCTACGCGCTCGTAACAACGCCCTGGCTTGGTGCCTTCGGTTCACTCTTTTTTGCCGTCGGCTACGGGCTCTCCAGCCCACCACTGCAGTCGATGGCCACCTCTCTCGTGGCTGATCAGGACCGCGGCAGCGTACTCGGCTGGTTTCAATCCTCCATCAATTTGTCCACCATCATCAGCACCGCCATCGCCGGCGTCCTCTTTGCCCGCGGACCGACGGTCCCCTACTGGATCGGCGCGGCCACCTCATTCTTGGTCGTGGCCGCGATGATCGGCATAATGCGGTGGATGCCGACCAAATTCCTCCGAGCGTCGGAGACCTAAAGCGCCCCCGAGAGAGAGGTAGGTCGAGAAACGGAGAACCCTGATGGCACACCGAGACAGGTCACACACGGATACCCGACCCGCCCCCGATATCCCAGTCTCCTTTGACGACGTCGCCCGCCTGCCGCAGGGTGCTGACAACGTCGCCATTGCCACCCGCCGCCTGGAAGCCGGGCTGACAATCCAGCATGACGGCCGACACTTCACCCTCGATACCACCATCCTCGTCGGCCACCGCTTCGCCATCGAACCGGTAGCAGTGGGCGAACCTCTGCTGTCTTGGGGCCTTCCCTTCGGCGTGGCGACCCGCCCCATCGCGCCGGGCCAATATGTTTGCAACGCCGGCATGATCGAGGCGCTCAGCGGACGCGCTCTCGACTTCACCCTCCCGCAGCAATCGAACTTCCAGGACCGCATCATCCCCTACGAAGTCGACGCAGCCGCCTTCCGTCCCGGCCGGCAGGTGGAACGATATGACGAGGAGCGCACCTTCCTTGGCTTCCGCCGCGACGGCGGGCGCGGTGTCGGCACTCGCAACACAATAGTAATCCTGGGGACCACCTCCAGCACCGCCGCCTTTGCCAGAAGCCTGGCGCAGGCATTGCAGCCCGCCGCCGCCCCCTTCCCCGGCTTCGACGGCATCGTCGCCATCGCCCACACCGAGGGCAGCGGCTACGAACGGCTCAACAACCGCGACTTTGTCCTGCGCACCCTCGCCGGCCTCATCGTGCATCCGAACGTCGGCGCCGTCCTGGCCGTGGACACACCCGAACTGCACCCAACCGCCGGCCAGTCCATCAGCAACGCCGAGCTGGAGTCCTACCTGCGCACGCAGAACTATCCCTTGGCGGAAGTGACGCATCGCTTCTACACGCTGACGGAGGACTGGCAGGCCGACCTCGCCGAAGCCTCTGCAACCGTAAAGCGCTGGCTGCCTGAGATCGCAGCCCTGCCGCGCACGCCACAATCCCTGGCCTACCTCAACATCGCCCTCCAGTGCGGCGGCTCCGATGCCTTCTCCGGACTCTCCGGCAACCCACTGGCCTCCGCCGTCGCTAAAGAGGTCATCCGCTACGGCGGACGCGCCAACCTCGCCGAGACCGACGAGCTCATCGGCGCCGAAGCCTACCTGCTCCAGAACACCCGCGATCTGGCTACCGCCCAGGCCTTTCTCGACTATGTTGCCCAGTTCAAGGAGCGGCTGGCCTGGCACGGCCAGACCGCTGAGGGCAATCCCACCGGCGGCAACAAGCTGCGCGGGCTCTACAACATCGCCCTGAAGTCGATCGGCGCCGCTATCAAGCGCCACCCCGATGTTCGTCTCGATTGGACTGTCGACTACGGGGAACGGATGGTGAAGGCCGAGGAAGGATCGGCTCTGCCCGGGACCACGGACGCACCTGCCCCCGGTTTCTACTTTATGAACACGCCCGGCAACGATCTGGAGAGTATCGCCGGTCAGGTGGCCGGCGGCTCCAATCTGATCATCTTCGTCACCGGCAACGGCTCGATCACCAACTTTCCATTAGTGCCCACCATCAAAGTGATGACAACGACGCCGCATTTTGAGCTTCTATCCAAAGAGATGGACGTGAACGCCGGCGCCTACCTCGACGGCACGTCGATGGACCATCTGTGCAAAGAAAGTCTCGATCTGCTGGTGGAGATCGCCTCCGGCCGGCCCAGCAAGGGCGAGCTGGCCGGTCACTCGCAGATCTCAATCTGGCGCAACTGGCAGCAGCAGGACCACAGCCGGCTCCAGTCGATCCTGGAACGCCCCCAGCCGGACGGGCAGCCGCTCTCAATCAGAACGCAACCTGCCGAGACGGAAGGGATCGACCTGCCCCAACCGCCCGCGGCCCGCGTCGGCCTCATCCTGCCCACCAGTCTCTGTTCCGGCCAGATCGCCGGCATGGCAGCCCAGCGCCTCAACCGGGCCGCCCCCGAGCCGCAGACCGGCGGGTCGGGTGAAGCAGGAGACCGTACCCTATTTGCCGCCCTGCCCCATACCGAGGGCTGCGGCGTCGCTTTCGCCTCTACGCAGGCCATCTACGCCCGCACTATGATCGGTTACGCCACCCATCCCCTCGTAGGCGCCTGCCTCTTTCTGGAGCACGGCTGCGAAAAGGCCCACAACGACTACATCCACTCGCTGCTGCGCGACGGCGGACTCGCGGAGGAGGATTTCGGCTGGGCCAGCGTACAGCTGGACGGTGGCATCGCCAGTGTCCTCGACAAGATCGACGGCTACTTCGCTGACCAGGAAGCCGCGCTGCGCCGGAAGAACGGACATGACCGCCACTTGTCCTTGGCGCTGCTCAGCGATGGCGCCGCACCCCCAGCTGTTGCCGACACTCTCGCACGCATTGTCCGCTGGGTCGTAGCCGACGGCGGCACCGTCGTCACACCGGCCTCCGGCGGGCTGATCGAGGCGCCAGCCTTCCGCACGGCTTTGGGCCTCGAAGCTCCCGACCTGCCGCCCTCCCTCGCCTACGGCCAGGCCGCACCGGCTCCCGGTTTTCACCTTATGGAAATGCCCACCCCCCACTGGAGCGAGACGCTGACAGGCCTCGGCGCCAGCGGCGCGCACCTGATCATCGCCTACTCCGACAAGCTAAGGGCCGGGCACCCGCTTGTGCCCCTTCTTCAGCTAGCCGGCGAGCACGCGCCCGCCGCGCCCGATCTACGCCTGTGTGGCGACTCCGGCGCGTGGCCGCAGCAGATCCTGGATCTGGCCGCGCAAACGTTGGCCGGCGACTACCAGTCGCACAGCACCGTTCTCAACCACATCGACTTTCAGCTCACCCGTGGGCTGTTGGGGATATCAACATAGCGAGCACGCGCGTCCTGTCGCTCGCTGTCGGCGGCTGAGGACCAGCAAGTACTTCTTGAGATGCTAGCTGCTTCTGGCACCTCATATCCTTACCGCGCAATTGAAGGAAAGTCTCCCGGCTCAACCAGAAGACGCACCTCACCGGTCTCCAAATCGATCAGCCACAGCGAGGGCACGACATCCGGCCCCCGCAGGGGAAACCGGCGCGTGATCAGAAAACGCCCGTCAGGACTCCACACCGGCCGCCCGTGGTCGTAAGCGGGATCCGCCGTCAGCGCCGCCGCCTCCGTGCCGTCCGGGCGCATACGCCAGATCTGGCTGCCCCGCGTCGCACCCGGTCCCTCCAACTCTTTGCGCTGAAACGCGATCCACGCGCCGTCCGCCGACGGCACCGCCGAACTGTCATGGACCAGGGCCGCACCCTCGCTCCCCACCTCACTCAACTCGACCTGCTCGCCGCTCTCAACGTCGATCGCGATCAGATGGGTCATCCACTCATCGCCGCTTTGCCTGAAATCGGTCGTATACAGCCTGGGTAGGGTACGGTCCCAGGTGCATGTCTCGCCGGTAGCCGTCGGATAGAAGTCGGTCTGCCCGGTCTCGCCTGCCGCCCCCGCAGTCAGTTTGATTACCGCCAACTGCTGCTCCTCCGGCGACACGAAACAGAGCCACACCCCGTCAGCAGACCAGCGCGCATCGAGCCCAAGACGCTGGCTGTCGCTGAAGATCGGCGCAGTTTCGCCCGATTCCACATCCAATAACCAGATCCGCGGCGGGCTCAGCACACCCGACGCGAACGCGTTGACCGAACGGCGCGTATAGGCCAGGTACTGGCCGTCCGCCGACCAGCTCGGTCCGCTGCACGACGCGTTTTCGCAGGCCAGCAACGGTCGGTCCCGCCCGTTGGCCAGATCGATCAGCCGCAGATCGCTGAACCCCAATTCACCCAGCGCCCCGTAGGCCACCAACCTGCCGTCCGCTGAAGGCGCGAAATCCCACACACTGACTTCATCTGGGGTCAGGGGGAGGGGCGAGACGTCGGCGCCAGGCTCACCTGCCTCGAACGGCAGCGCGTGCAACTGCGCGCGCCCGACCTCATCGACAGTCTTGTAGAGAACGTAAAAAACGCCGTCGTCCCTGCCAACCCGGCGGCTCTGCCCCCACAGGCCCAGTAGCAACAGCGTGCACAGGCTGAGGATCGACAGTACGGTCAGATCAAATCGGCTCATGGATTCGAGAGCTGGGGGCCAGTACGGGCCGCAGGTACGCTTGGCCGCTGAGCACTGGCATCAAAGCAAAGGTGTCACGGATAGAGATAGGGCTGGTTGGGTTCCGGTACAGCCTCCAACTGCTCCGCCAGCAGCACCGGAATACTGTTGCCTGTGGAAGCGGCGAACCGTCCTACCACCCGCACCCACTGGCCCTCCTCCAACGTGTCTTCAGAAGGCAGACCGGCCGTCAGGCTGACCGGCAGGCCGACCGCCATGGCATCGTCCGCGCAGCAACCGACCACAAATCGGGTGAGGGTAAAAGATGCCTCGTCAGCGGCCTCATCGAGATATACGAAGCCAACAA
>VYDA01000147.1 GCA_009843665.1 Caldilineaceae bacterium SB0675_bin_29
GGAGTGAGGAGAGAGAAAAACCTGGTGTTCGCGCGTTCAGAGGATTGAAGAGGGGAGGGCGCTTACGGGGGGATGACGAGACGTGTACGGGCTTTGTACGAGTTGGCGGGAGCAGAGGGAAGGGCGGTTTTTCTTTGATATTTTACTTGCCGGGCTCCATGTTCTTGTGTATTCTATCTCGGCTGAAATGCAGGAGGCGGCAGAATTGGCGGCGCTTTTTGCGTTCAGTCCGTGTTTATTGACCATCAGCCAAAAGAAGAAGAATGTCGAAATTAGTCATTGTAGAGTCGCCGACAAAGGCGAGAACGATTCGCGGCTTTTTGCCGAGTGGATATGAAGTCAAAGCCAGTATGGGGCACGTGCGGGACCTGCCGGCCTCTGCTGCCGAGGTTCCGGCGAAGGTGAAGGGCGAGCCGTGGGCGCGGCTGGGCGTGAAGGTAGAGGATGCGTTCGAGCCGCTGTACGTGGTTCCGTCGGACAAGAAGAAGGTGGTCTCCGAGTTGAGGTCGGCGCTGAAGGGGGCGGATGAGGTCCTGCTGGCGACGGACGAGGACCGGGAAGGGGAGAGCATTGGCTGGCATCTCTTTGAGGTGCTGAAGCCGAAAGTTCCGGTCAGGCGGATGATTTTTCACGAGATCACGCGAGAGGCGATCGAGCAGGCGCTGAAGACGACGCGTTCGATCGACAACGACCTGGTGCGGGCGCAGGAGACGCGGCGCATTCTGGACCGTCTGGTCGGGTATACGATTTCGCCGTTGTTGTGGAAGAAGATCGCGCCGAAGCTGTCGGCCGGCCGTGTGCAGAGTGCGGCGGTGCGGTTGCTGGTGCTGCGGGAGCGGGAGCGGCGGGCGTTCATGAGCGGCTCCTATTGGGATCTGAAGGCGCAGCTCAACAAGCGCCCGGACAGTGCGGCGCACCGTTTTGAGGCCACGCTGGTTTCGGTGAACGGGACACGGGTGGCCACTGGACGGGATTTCGATGAATCGACGGGAAAGATCGCGGCGGGAAAGCGGGTCAAGACGCACCCAAGCGAAGGCAGCGGGGACGTTCTGCTGCTGGACGAGGAGCAGGCGAGGGCTTTGCAGCAGCGCCTGCAAGATTCGACCAAGAGCTCGGAACAGTCGCGTTCGCCGGCGCCGCCGTTCACGACGAGTACCTTGCAGCAGGAGGCCAACCGCAAGAATCGGTGGGGGGCGCGACACACGATGCGGGTGGCGCAGTCGCTATACGAAAACGGATACATCACGTATATGCGCACCGATTCGGTACATCTGAGCGACGAGGCCGTGAACGCGGCGCGGCGGCGTGTGCAGGAGCGATACGGCGAACGGTATCTGATAGAGAAACCGCGGCGATACAGGACGAAGTCAAAGGGTGCGCAGGAGGCGCATGAGGCGATCCGGCCGGCGGGCAACGCGATGCGTCCGCTGGAAACGCTGCCACTTTCGGGCGATGAGGCGACGCTTTACGATATGATCTGGAAGCGGACGGTGGCGACACAGATGGCAAACGCACGACTGCGGACGACGACGGTGATGATCCGCGCCACAGGCCAGTCGGAAAGAGGCGCGGCGGATGAGGCGCTATTCCGCGCGTCGGGGCGGGAGATCCTCTTCCCGGGATACTTCCGTGCCTACGTAGAAGGCTCCGATGATCCCGATGCCGCGATAGAGAACCAGGAGTCGCCATTGCCGGCGCTGGCCAAGGATGAGGGGGTGGACTGCCGGGAGTTGGAGGCGGTAGGGCATGCGACGAAGCCGCCGGCGCGTTACACGGAGGCGACACTGGTGCGAGCGCTGGAGACGGAAGGGATCGGCCGCCCGAGCACGTACGCCACTATCATCGACACAGTTCAGAACCGGGGCTACGTTTTCAAGCAGCGGCAAGAGCTGGTGCCCACGTTCGTTGCGTTTGCGGTGGTGCAGCTGCTGGAGAGCAACTTCGAGGAGCTGGTGGACCTGAAGTTTACGGCGGAGATGGAGCAGACGCTGGATGACATCGCCGAGGGGGAGGTTGACTGGCTCGAATATCTGAACCAGTTTTACCTGAGTGAGCAGGGGTTGGAGAGCCAGGTCAGAGAGAAGGAGAACGCTATCGATCCGCGCCATGCGGGCCGGGTCGATTTTCCCGATCTGCCGGTTGAGGTGCGGATTGGGCAGTTTGGGCCGTTTCTGGCAAAGGAGGTCAACGGCGACAGGCAGACGGTGAGCCTGCCGGATGATCTGGCGCCGGGGGATTTGGATGCGGCTGCGGCCGAGGCGCTGGTGAGTGCGAAGCAAGACGGGCCGATAGTTCTGGGGAAGGACCCGGTGAGCGGCCAGCCGGTCCTGGTTAAGGATGGGCGTTTCGGGGCGTATGTGCAACTGGGCGAGGATGGGGCGAGAGTGGAGAAGCCGCGTACACCGCCCGGTCCGGTCGATATCAACACGGCTACGGCCAGGGAGCTGGCGACGCTGCCGGGGATCGGTCCGGGACTGGCCAAGGGGATCATTGCAGGTCGTCCCTATGCGTCGGCGGCGGAGTTGGAGCGGGTCCCTCGGCTCAGCGCCAAGGGCGTTGAAAAGTTGAGGCCCCTGGTTGTTGCGGGTAAAGGCAAGCCGAAGGCGGCGGACGCGCCGGCGGAGAAAGCGAAGAGCAGGTCAGAAGGGAAACCGAAGAGGGCCAGCCTGCTTGAAGGCATGACAATTGAGGGGATGGACCTGGAGACTGCGCTGCAACTTCTGAGCCTGCCGCGGGACCTGGGGACGCATCCTGAAGACGGCGAGGCGGTGCGCGCCGGCGTGGGGCGTTACGGGCCTTATGTCGTGCACAACCGGAAGTTTGTGAGTTTGAAAGCGCCGGACAATGTGCTGGAGGTTGATTTGCCGCGTGCGCTGGCGTTGATCAAGGAGGCGCCGACGCAGAGAGGGAGGAGTTCGACGCGCACGATTTTGAAAGAACTGGGCGCGCATCCCAATGACGGCGAGCCGGTACGCGTGCTGGACGGGCGGTACGGCCCGTACGTCAATCACAATAGTACGAACGCCAATATTCCGAAGGAGACTGATCCCCAAAGTGTTTCGCTGGAGCAGGCGGTGCAGATGCTGGCGGAGCGGGAGAAAAGTGGGAAGGGCAGAGGTAGGGGCGGTCGCAGGAGGAGGAGGTAGTTCGGTCCGTCGTTGCCGCATTCAGGGAGGTAAGGTGTGGGTTGGGCGAATCAGCTTGGGAAAGACAGCCGCGGGAGCCGGCCTCGCTGTGTGCTGCTTGTGGACGGCGGTAAAGAGGAGGTCGCTGGACGGCTGACCCGGTTGGTGGGCGTTGATGGTGTCACCGTTACGGGTGACGATATTTGGATGCCTGGCGGCAAGCCGGTGCAGAGGGAAGACGGCTCGTGGGATGCGACGGTTGCGGAGGAAGTGGAGCTGGACAAGCCTAATGATCTGCTGCCTCTTGGCATAAGTGAGCGTTTGGGCAACTGGTGGCTGGCAGTCTCCGAAAACGACCCGAGGACACCGAATTGGGATATAGCGAGCACGTGCACGGTCCGGGGCAGGAAGGCGCTGCTACTGGTCGAGGCGAAGGCGCACTGGAACGAAGTGGCGCGGTCGTCTAAAGGGAAACGGCTGGGGAAGCCTGCTTCAAACGGCACGTTGAAGAATCACGAAAAGATCGGTGAGGCTATCGGGGAAGCGGCTGTTGGCCTCCGAACGGTGACCGGCGGCAGGTGGGGTATCTCGCGGGACAGTCATTACCAGCTGTCGAACCGATTTGCGTGGTCGTGGAAGCTGGCCTCGCTGGGGGTGCCGGTCGTGCTCGTTTATCTGGGATTCCTCTACGCGACGGATATCGCCAAAGGGGGGAATCTATTTCACTCCGAGGCGCACTGGGAGCGGGTTGTCAGGGGCCATTGTGAGGGTGTGATAGACAATGGTTGTTGGGAAAGTTGGCTGGATGTGGATGGCGCGCCGTTGATTCCTTTGATTCGGGCGTTGGATCAACCATTTCGAAATGATGAGAACTGAGGTATAGCGCCTGGCCCTCTGGGAAAATGAGTTCGCCGGCGGCTCAGACTGGACGCGAGAAGAGGAATGATCAATAAGACGTACGACATCGTGGGCGTTGTAGGGGATCAGACGCATCCTGTCGTCTGGCATATTCATACGCTGTGGCAGACGGACGATGAAGGTCTGCTGCGTGAATTCCATTCCAAATATGCCTCTCTCGACAAAGCCGAGGACGTGGTGCGCGAGCGCCTTATCCACGGGGGCCATCGTCCGGACGTATCGGCTCTGGCGGCGAGGAAGATAGCGGTCAGGGCGCTGAGGACCTACATTGACAAGTTGGACAGTGACGAGTGGGTCGACAGCGTTCTGGACGACGCGTTAGACGCGGCGGAGGAAGATGAGCGGCAGAAGGATTAGCCGGGCATTTTTCCTGCGTCCGCCGACCCTGCCCGGCGCTGGGGCGCGACGAGTTTACGGCATCGTGAACCGTAACGCCACTTGTGCGGGTACAGGGTCTGATTTATAGCTGTCTGTATTTCGAGGAGATTTCAGGCGATCGCAGGAACTAGCGCAAGTTGGGAAAAGAAGCATTGTGTAACCACGGGGGGCAACCACAAGGGTTGCCCCTACGCATTCCACCGGTATTCAGCTACGGTCTTCATTGCCGCATCGGAACAGGTCTGGAGGGTTCAGCGCGTTGTGCCCCTACCAGCCTTGCTTACTGATCGTCTTTGTGGCGAAAGGGCGGCCCAGGCAGAGGCCGAGGTCGAGCGAAGCGAGGGCGAGGGTGAAGTGCAGGGCGCCCGGTGTTGGCTAGGCGATATGCCGGCGTCTTGGCGTGCCTGCAGCTGATCGTCCGGGAGTTCTGCGGATGACATGGCGTCGCCGGAGCGTGCTGGCTGGACTGAATGGGCGGGCAGGCAGACATCCGGCACAAGCCGGTGGCAATGGAAACGCCCGGTCGGGACACCGGTCCCTGGCCGACGTCAATCGTGGGCCAGGGCGCCGGTACACCAAGGAGACACGCGTAGCTGTAGCTGCCGGCACACGCCAGGAACAAAACACGGGGTGGGCTGCGGCGTGTTCGCCTTGGCGCCGCGGTCGTAACGGGTGGGCCAGACGAGGTCACAGAAACAAGCGCAACTGCCAGCACAGTACATCTGCCGGCGATGTCCCCCGGCGACGTCGGGGGCTTAGGGCTGTTCTGCGCCCTGGCGCCGGCGTTTGCTGGAATGATGTCGGCCTCGGCGTCCTCCGTCGAGACTTGATGGGCTGGCGTGCCCTGTGCCGGACTTGACCCTGAACATAGACAAACATGGGAGGGAATGTGGGCTCGGTCGCGCCGGCGCCAACTTCGCAGCCTTGCGCTCGATGCGATCCGTCTCGGCCAGCAGGACATCGCGCACAAACTCGCTCGTGATGCGACCGGCGTTCTCTTCAACTCTCCATCCCCCTACAGTTCACGGCTTGCAGGCGGCGGGAACCGTGGCTCCGCCAAGCTCCTTCTCAATCAGCCTGGCAATTGCCGGATCGTAATCCGCCAGCGTCGCATAGCCTGTGTAGGGAGAATAACCCCAGAACCAGTATTTGACCGTCTCAGCCCAGTATTCGACGGCGTTTGTTGACGCGTACCTGCCCGCCCACAGTCCGGCGTTCAAGGCAGACTGGTACAAACTCAGGAGTCTTGCGTTGAACGCCGGGCCACCGGTTTGATCCTCAAGCGCGTAGTGGATCACGTGAGCGAATTCATGGATGAAATTCTCACAGTGCGGGTCATTCGCCCGCACATAAACCTCCCACTCACCGGGAACCTTATAGGCAACTCCCCTTATATCGTCGATCTCTATAAAGATGATCAGGTTGTTGGCGGCCATGGTCTGGAGCAGGTCTGCCCGCCTGGAGAGCATACCGGTAATGGTCTCCCGCGCCCGCGCCATCTTCGCATCGGACACCTCACTGGGGGCGACCACGGCCACCCCGTTCGTTTCCAGGTACTTCTGATAAAACATGTCAAGTCCGAGCGACGAGGGGGGAGGAGGATACCGCGGCGTAACCACGGCCGCGTACACCTGCTCCGACCATGCGCCGCGTACGCCGTTGCCGTCGCGGGCGCGGACCTGATAGTAGTAGTTCCTACCGTCCTTCAGGACCGTGTGCGTGTGGGAAGTGACGCGCAGGTCGCCGCCGATGCCGCCCCACTCGCGGTTGATGCTGTCCCACACCCGCAGTTCGTAACCGACGGCGTTCGCCACGGCGCTCCACCTGAGCGTGACCCGGCCGTCACCGACGGTCGCGGTCAGGTTTTGCGGCACGCCCGGCGTCAGAGCCAGTTCGGCGGCTGTGCAGGCCGGCAGATTGAGACTGCTCAGGTGCTCGCGCACAACCTGATTTGCGCCGGACAAGCCAAAGCCTTGTGGAAGACACAGCTGATTGCCTCTGAGAGTCAGCGACGTCAGGTTGGTCAGGGCAGACAGATTCGGCACCGGCCCTGTAAACTGATTATACCTGAGAGATAGATTTGTCAGTCTCGTGAGGTGGTTCAGATTGAGAATCGGCCCGGTCAACTGGTTGAAATCGAGCAGAAGACCCGTAAGTTTGGTGAGCGCGCTCAGGTCGGGAATTGGCCCGGTCAACCGGTTGTAGTCGAGACGCAGATAGGCCAGCTCGGTAAGTGTGCTCACGTCGGGGATTGACCCGGTCAGCTGATTGGAATAGAGGGAAAGATTCCTGAGTTCAGTGAGTGCGCTCAGGTCAGGGATCGACCCGGTCAACTGGTTGCCGCCCAGGTAAAGACCCGTAAGATTGGTGAGTGCGCTCAGGCCGGGGATTGACCCGGTCAGCCGGTTGTCATTGAGGCGCAGATAGTTCAGGTTGGTATGTGTGCTCAAATCGGGGACCGGCCCGGTCAGCTGGTTGCTATCGAGGACCAAATTCCACAAATCGGGTGGAAGGCGCCGAGCCTGTATCGGGCCGGTCAGAAGGTTATCTGAGAGATTCAGGTTCCACAGGTAGGTATGGACGCTCAGATCAGGGATTGACCCGGTTAACTGGTTGGAACCGAGAATCAGCTGCCGCAAGTTGGTGAGTACGCTCAGATCAGGGATCGGCCCGGTCAACCGGTTGTCTGAGAGGTTCAGATAGCTCAGGTTCGTGAGGCTGTTCAGAGCGGGTACCGGTCCGCTGAACCGGTTGTCGCTCAGCCACACATATTTCAGGTTGGTGAGTGCGTTCAGATCCGGGATCGGCCCGGTCAACTCGTTCTCATAGAGGTAGAGCGTTGTCAGATGGGTGAGCGCGTTCAGAGCGGAGAGGGACCCGCGCAACCGGTTCTGTTCCAGGCGCAGCTCTGTCACGTGTCCGTTTTCGTTCGTGAAGACACCGTGCCAGGCCCCAAGCGGCGCGCTGGTCAGCCAGTTGTCGTTGTGTTTCCAGTTGGCCCCGTCCGTTGCCCTGTAGAGTGCTGCCAGCGCCGTCCTTTCCTCAGCCGGGTCTGGCGCCGACGGCGTGGTCGGGTTTGCCGCGGGCGTTGACGTCGCGGCCCCCGTCGTTGCCAGCGCAGTTGCAGTCGGATAGTCCTGCAGCCAGCCGCTCGTCTCGCCCGCCGCGTTCACGGCGCGGATGGTGTAGAAGTATTTGGTCCCCGCGGTGACGTCGCTGTGCGTGTAGGAAGTGCCGGTCAGTTCGTCGCCGCCGATGCGTTTCCAGTCGGGCAACGGGTCCCACCACACCAGCAGTTCGTAGCGCACTGCGTGCTGAACGTCTTGCCAGCGCAGTTCCACGCCCTGTTTTGTCGCCTGCGCGGTCAATGCCGGCGCAGAGGGCAAGGACGGCGTAGACGCAGTTGCGCTCGGTGTGAGGGTTGCCGTGGGCGTTGACGTCGCGGCCCCCGTCGTTGCCAGCGCAGTTGCAGTCGGATAGTCCTGCAGCCAGCCGCTCGTCTCGCCCGCCGCGTTCACGGCGCGGATGGTGTAGAAGTATTTGGTCCCCGCGGTGACGTCGCTGTGCGTGTAGGAAGTGCCGGTCAGTTCGTCGCCGCCGATGCGTTTCCAGTCGGGCAACGGGTCCCACCACACCAGCAGTTCGTAGCGCACTGCGTGCTGAACGTCTTGCCAGCGCAGTTCCACGCCCTGTTTTGTCGCCTGCGCGGTCAATGCCGGCGTAGAGGGCACGGACAGCGCTGACGCAGTTGCGGTCGGCGTCTGCGTTACCCCGGTTTCGCTCTGGGCGTAGGTTTTGCCGTTCGTCAGGAAGAAGGGTGCGGAGAAGACCGCCAGAATAGCGGCCAAAAGGAGAACGGCACGCCGCGTCGTTGTCGGAATCCTTGTGCTGAATTTCACGGCGGCACTCCCTGAAATCCTCAACGCCGACCTTTGCCTGCGGGCCGTGCGGGCAGCCGACGCATTCATTCCAGAGTTCCTCTCATAGTTTGTTGGCGTGCCGGGTGGGAGTGTTGACGTTGGCACAGGGGGCTGCCAGTCTTATATGCAGACTGACTTGACTCGCTTCCCGGTATCTACCAGTGTATGATTTCAACTTCGTCACCCCGCAGAATGAAGACATAAGGCTTGCCATCGGCATAGGATGACACGACCAGAATCCCGTCCACCACCGGAATCATCTCATAGGACGGAGCGCCGAACAGGTACACGCCGCCGTTCGGACAGATTGCCAGGGGCCGGCCCGCATGGTTCGGCAAGCACTCCATAACTCCATGCTGGCTCCCGGTGGAAGCATCCGTAATCGCGGACAGCACCGACGTTGGCGTCGGTGTAGTCGTTCTCTGAACCGGCGCGGACATCAGCGTAGCTGTCGGCGTAGCCGTCGGCACATCCTCCTGAACCGGCACTGGTATCCTAGCCGTGGATGTAGCCGTCGGCGTACTCCTCTGAACCGGCGATCGAGTCGGTCTGGCCGTAGGTGTTGACGTTACGGTTGGTGTGGCGGTGTCAGGAAAGTGCTGTGCGCGTGCGGCTTCACATGCACTCTGAGAGGCGTACGGACCTTGCAGATCGCCGTAAAGACTAAAGACCCAGCCGTCTTGAAAAAAGCAAGGCCCGTGACCCGTCTGCTCTTGAGCCGCGGCGGGGGCGTTGTTTAGCATGGGGGATATCATGCAGAAAGCCATGGCACCCGCCAGGATTGTCAAATCTCTTTTGGGCTTCACGAGCATTCACCTCATAGACGTAAGCGTGTACGGACCGCATATGGGCCCAAGCGCAAAGTTGGCGAACTTAAAATATACCATTTTCGTATGTCATCAGCGTGTCGCAAAGAGCTCTTTTCGTGCCAGTATTATGCCAACGGCGAAGCTGTCGTTCTTTGTTCGGGACATTTGACGGTGTCGCGGCACGTAACCGCGGACTATTGCAGTCGAATCAGTTCTATGAGGACTGGGTGAGATGAGAGTATACCTAGCGGTATTGGGTCAGGTCAGCAGCAGATGTTCGCTGAAATAGACTTCGCCGATTCTGCTGCAGCTGCGAGTCAGTCGATGGACATGTTCTCCGCTCGTGAACTGCTCGAGCTCGGCCAGGCGGACATGAAACAGATGACCGAACAGTTGCTGGCGCAGACGCTGGGCGACACCTTCACCGATGTAGACGCGCAGGTAGTGGTTGGCGGCGTTGAGGCCTGCGCTGAGCACGGGCACGGTCATCATGCCGGCGAGGAGGAGGCCGATCAGGCGCACGTCGGCTGTGGGTTTTGCGGTGTCGATGAGAAGTTTGAAGAGGTAGTGTTGAATCAACGCGATCCCCGTGCCGATGAGCGCCAGTGCGA
>VYDA01000624.1:0-2074 GCA_009843665.1 Caldilineaceae bacterium SB0675_bin_29
CGACCTCTTTCTGATCAGCACCGGCGTGGAGAAGGGGGCCCTGAACTTTAGCACGCCCGAACCGATCGATCTGGACCAAATCACCGTGGCCGAGGCCAAACGGTACCGGGGGGAGGGGCATTTTGCCGCCGGCAGTATGCAGCCCAAGATCGACGCCTGTATCGAATTTCTGGAAAAGAGCAGCAATCCTCACGCCCACTGCCTGATCACGAATCCGCAGAATCTGGGGCGGGCGCTGGCAGGGGAGACGGGAACTAGGATTAGTTTTTAGTTTTTAGTTGTTAGTTTTTCGTTTTCAGTGGCGCTGCGCGAACGAGTGGAGTTGCAGTTACTGAAAGCCGGGTATGAGAACCCTAACATAAGATCAGGAGTAGGCTTGTATGCAAACCGATTTGCGCGGTCGCGATTTTATCAGTGATATGGACTTCTCGAAGGAGGAGATCGAGACGGTCCTGGACGTTGCGCTCACGCTCAAACGGGAGCGTGCGCTGGGGATTGGCCATCCGCTTTTACGCGACAAAGCGCTGGCCATGCTCTTCTTCTTCACCAGCACGCGCACCCGCTCCAGCTTCGAGGCCGGCATGGCCCAGCTGGGAGGGCATGCGGCGTTCATCGACCACGAGACGACACAGATCAGCCATGGCGACACCGGCAAGGAGATCGGTGAAATCTTTGGGCGCTACTATGACGGCATCGCCATCCGCCAGTGCGACTGGGATATCGGCAACGACTACATCAACAGCGTGGCGGACGCCAGCCGCGCGCCGGTGTTGAACATGCAGTGCGACATCTACCACCCGTTCCAGATCCTGGCCGATCTGATGACGATCGTTGAGAAGGTCGGCGATCCCCGGGGCAAGACGATTAACGTCAGCTGGGCCTACGCGAGCAGCTACCAGAAGCCGATCTCGGTGCCGCAGAGCCTGGTCCTGCAGATGACCCGCTTCGGCATGAACGTGCGGCTGACCCATCCGCCCGAATACAAGCTGATGCCGGACATCGTCCAGCAGGCTGAAGACAACGTGGCGCAGCACGGCGGCAGCTTCGAGATTCTCGACGATTTCGACGCCGGGTTCAAGGGCGCCGACATCCTCTACCCGAAGAGCTGGGGCGCGCTGCTGACGACCGATGACGACGAGGAGAGCGCGCGCATCGGCCGCCAGTACACCGACTGGATTACCGACGCCCGTCGCATGGCCCTGGCCAACGAAAGTGCCCTGTACATGCACTGTCTGCCGGCCGACCGCAACATCGAAGTCACCGACGAGGTCATCGACGGCCCCCAGTCGATCGTCTACGATGAGGCGGAGAACCGCATGCACGCCCAGAAGGCGGTCATGGCGCTGACGATGCGTTAACTGCAGTGGTCAGTGGTCAGTGGTTAGTGGTCAGAAACACCAGGGGCGGCCAGGTATTGGGAACTGTGGGGAACAGACGAGAAATTTTGAGATGAACGGAAATGAGAGAGGCTCGGCCCGGCGCGTTGTTGTCACCGGGATTGGGATGGTGACGCCGCTGGGGCACAATTTGGAAAGCTCCTGGGCCGGGTTGATGGCGGGTAAGTCGGGCACTGGACCTATTCTTCACTGGGACGCGACCGAATTCCCCACGCAGATCACCGCCAGGGTCAACGATTGGGAGCCGCGCGACTACATGGACCGCAAAGACGTGCGGCGCACCAGCCGCGGCACGCAGCTGGCGTGGAAGGCGACACAGGAGGCGCTGGAGCGCTCCGGTCTGGACCTCTCGCAGGAAGACCGCTCCCGTGTCGGCGTGGAGATGGGGCTGGCCTTCGGCGGCTGGGATATCGTTGAGGAGGAGGGCCGCAAGCTGGAGGAAAACGGCCCCAAACGTTTCAATCCGGCCAGCGCCACCGCCGCGCTGATCAGCAGCGCGCCGACGTTCATCGCCATCAAGCACGGCATCACCGGCCCGACCAACAGCCAGGTGACAGCCTGCGCCACCGGGATCACCAGCATCGGCGAAGCCGCGCGGCGCCTCCAGCGCGGGGAGGCGGATGTGATGCTGACGGGCGGGGCCGAGGGCTATCTGACCAAGATGGCGATTTCCACGT
>VYDA01000624.1:2084-9672 GCA_009843665.1 Caldilineaceae bacterium SB0675_bin_29
CCGTCTGGGCGCGGCCAGCACGCGTAACGACGAGCCAGAAAGCGCTTGCCGCCCGTTCAGCGGCGACAGGGACGGCATGGTCGTGGGCGAGGGTTCGGCTGCGTTTGTGCTGGAAACGCTGGAACATGCGCAGGCGCGCGGCGCGCAGATCCTGGCCGAGTTTGCCGGTTACGGGCTGAGTGAGGACGCCTTCGATATGGTGGCGCCGGAACCGGGCGGACATGGCGCAACCGAATGTATGCGCATCGCGCTGCAGGAGAGCGGTCTCGGCACCGATGAGATCGACTGGATCGTCGCCCACGGCACCGGCACAATTCTGAACGACAGATCGGAGACCGCGGCCATCAAACGGATCTTCGGCGAGGATGCCTACAACATCCCGGTCACCAGCCTCAAGAGCAGCATCGGCCACGCGATGGGCGCAGCCGGCGCGCAGAGCGCGGCCGCGCTCGTGCAGGCGATGCAGACGCAGCGCATTGCGCCGACGATCAACTACAATGAGCGGGACCCGGACTGCGACCTGGACTACGTGCCCAACGTCAGCCGCGCCTGCCGGGTCGATGCCGGCCTTTGCAACGGATTCGGTCTCGGCGGCCAGAACGCCTCCCTGGTTCTCAAGCGCTTCACTGCAGTGGATAGTGATTAGGGGTTAGTGGTTAGCAACTGCAACTGCGGGAGAGTGGGACTGGGTTTACTTTCACTAACCGCTATATGGAGATGGAATAATGCGTATTGAAAATCCCTTTCGTAAGGTCGAACGGCTGAAGCGGGTCAAGAATCTGCCTACCAATCCCCGCGAAGAGCGGGTGCCGCCGGGCCAGTTCGTAACCGAACGCTTTCCGGTGTTGACCTACGGCCCGACGTATCATTACGCTTCTCTGGAAGGTTGGGCTCTGCGCGTCTGCGGGCTGGCCCAGGAAAAGAGCTGCTCGTGGGAAGAGTTGACGGCCCTGCCGTCCAAAACCCAGACCGTCGACATCCACTGCGTCACCCGCTGGAGCAAACTGGACACGACCTGGACGGGCGTGCCCTGGCGCGAATTTCTGCGCAACATCGAAGTCGATCCGGCGGCCACGCACGTGATGGCCCACTGCGACGGCGACTACACGACAAATATCGCCCTGGATGTACTCGACGACGACGACACTATGCTCGCCTACCTCTACCAGGGCAAGGCGATTGAACCGGACCACGGTTATCCCCTGCGCCTGCTGGTGCCAAAGAAATATTTCTGGAAGAGCGCTAAATGGCTGCGCGGGCTGGAGTTCATGCGCGGCGACCGGCCCGGCTTCTGGGAACGCTACGGCTATCACATGGAGGGGGACCCCTGGCTGGAGGAGCGGTTCAGCTAGTCTTGCGCAAAGGAGCGATTGCATCGCATCAAGGCCCGTTCCCGGAGAGGGGTTACCGTTGGGAAAATTCGGCATATTGGCAACAGGGCTTTTCGCTTTGATCGCTGCGGCGGCCTGTACGCCAATGACGGAAGCGAGGCCTACCATTGAGGCATCTACTGCCTCAACGCAAGCTGCCGCTGATGAGTCGTCGGCGCTATCGAGCGAAAATGTTGCCGTACTGGGAACAGGACAAGCGCTTTCAAGAAGCGAGTTTACCCATCTGGCGATTGATGGAGATCCGGAGACGGTCTGGAATTCGGAGCAGTTTGCGCCGCAGTGGTACGCGATCGTTTTCGATGCACCCTATCTTGTAGACAGAATAGAGATGGTTGTCACGCAGTTGCCCGCCGGCCCGACAGTGCATGAAGTCTGGCTTGGGGATGAACCCGGCACGCGCGTCCTATACAAACGGCTCGACAATGTCGATACACAGGACGGCCAGACTTTGGAAGTCGCAATCGACCCCCCGCGTAGCGTAAGCGAGGTGTTGATCTATACAATCGAGAGTCCGAGTTGGGTCGCATGGCGGGAGGTGAGAGTGTTCGGCCCGTCGTCCGCCGGCCCATTGGAGGCAGACGGGGCAGCCTCTGTAAAGCACGTCGGGTCAACTGCCGGGCTGGAAGGGTCTGGAGCTGAACTGTCCACGCAGGCGGAGGGAAATGTTGCCCCGCTGGGAGCGGGATTCGCCTCTGCTGAAGAGCAGTCTGCCCAATTTGCGCTTGACAATGACCCCGGCACGACCTGGAATTCGCAGTCCTTTGCACCGCAGTGGCTCTCAGTTGCTCTCGACAATCTCTACCTGGTCACCCGGTTAGAGATGGTTGTTGCGCAGGCACTCCCCGGCCCGACCACCCATGAGGTCTGGTTGGGGGATGGTTTGGGTACGCGCACACCATATAAGCGGTTCAGCGATCTTCATACTGAGGATGAACAGACCCTGGAGGTGGTCGTTGACCCGCCGCGCAGGGTAAGCGAACTATTGATTCTCACTCTTGACAGTCCGAGTCGGGTCGCTTGGCGGGAGGTGAAGGTAGTTGGGGCGCCGCCCGCAGACCGGATAGAGGAGGTAGAGACGCCCCTACTGAGCCTGAATCAACGAGCCGCTGGGCTGGAAATGCCCGTACAGGTTACGCACGCTGGGGATGGCAGCGGTCGAATTTTCGTAACGGAGCAGAGAGGGCGCATCCGCATCGTCAGGGATGGCATTGTTGATGATACACCGTTCCTGGACATTTCGGAGCGCGTCTCCTGTTGCGGGGAGCGGGGGTTACTCAATGTAGCTTTCCCACCGGACTATGCCGCAAAGCAGCATTTCTACGTGAGTTACACAGATAAGGGTGGCTCCACCGCCTTCAGCCGCTTCACAACAACTGCCGACCCTGATCGAGCCGACCCTGACAGCGAGGAAACTCTGCTCACCATCAACCAGCCACACGAAGATCACAATGGGGGGCGGATTGCTTTTGGCCCACACGATGGCTACCTGTACATTGGCAGCGGGGATGGCGGGCTTCAAAACGATCCTGACATTCCTGCGCAGGACCCCGGCACGTTGTGGGGCAAGATACTGCGGATCGATGTGGAATCGGGCGTCAAACCATACGGCATCCCCGCCGACAACCCGTTCACGCAGCTTGACGACCATCGCGGCGAGATCTGGACGCTAGGTCTGCGCAATCCCTGGGGATTTGCATTTGACAGGAAGACAGGCGATCTCTTTATCCCAGATGTGGGTCACATCAGGCGTGAGGAGGTGAACTTCCAACCCGCATCGAGCGACGGTGGCGAAAATTTCGGATGGCCCATTCTGGAAAGCAGTTTGTGCTACGAATTTACCTCTTTGCCCTGTAGCGCGGATAGCCTGACCTTACCGGTCGCCGAATTCGATCACTTGCGCGCTTGTGCCATCGTGGGCGGCGCCGTCTATCGTGGGGCCAAATTCCCAGAGATGCAGGGCGTATTCGTCTTTGCCGATTTCTGCAGCGGGCGGATCTGGGGATTGAAGCGTCCTGATGCGGATTTGAATCAGGGTGTCCGGGACGGGTGGCAGAGCACATTGCTCCTACAGAATTCCGTTCCAATAAGCAGCATCGGCGAAGACGAAGAGGGCAACGTGTACGCCACCGGGTATCAGGATGGCGTTATCTATTTGATCATGGAACGATAAGCAGATGCCGGGATCCGAATCGCTTGGCTATTGAATACAGATAATTGGAAATAGTATTCAGGAACCGCTGTTGTGGGCAGGCCACTGACAACGAGAGAACACGAAACAGATAATAGCTTGCCGCACCATTCGCAAATGGCGCTACGGCGCACCGTCACGGCCCGCATCCCGACTGCGGACGGCGCCTTCTACCTGCATCATTTCCGCAGCGCAAAGGATGGAAAGAACCACCTGGCCCTGGTACTTGGAGACGCTGAGGGCGAAGATCTGCTGGTCCGCATCCATTCGGAGTGTTTCACCGGCGACGTGCTCGGCTCGCAGCGCTGTGACTGCGGTGAACAGCTGACGCGGGCGATGCAGGCCATCGCCGCGGAAGGGCGGGGTGCGCTCATCTATCTGCGGCAGGAGGGGAGGGGCATCGGCCTGGAGGAGAAGCTGCGCGCCTACAACCTGCAGGACGAGGGTTACGACACGGTTGACGCCAACCTGCTGTTGGGCCATCAGGCCGACGAGCGGGACTACACAGCCGCCGCGCTGATCCTGCAGGAGTTGGGCGTGCGGTCGGTGCGGATGCTGACGAACAACCCGGCCAAAATCGAAGGGTTGGCCGCGCTGGGCATAGAGGTACGGGAACGGATCCCCTTGCAGATGCCGTCGAACCCGGAAAGCCAGGCCTATCTGGAGGCGAAGGTCGCCCGGATGCGGCACATTATCAGGCTTAATGGGCAGGGCGGGCCGGAGAAGAGAGGAGAGAGTGAAGAGGAGAGAGGAGAGAGTGAACGCCTCGCGCCTAACTTGGCGGAAACGTATCGGTCACAACTCGATGGATTGCGCGCCCGTATACAGAGCCACAATTGCGGCGAGGCAAAAGAAAACAGAAACAAGAATGCATTTCTTCTCACTCCTCGGCCGTTCGTCACGCTCAGCTATGCCCAGAGTCTCGACGGTTGCCTGACCACCCAACAGGGAACGGCTACGCCGATCAGCTCTCCCGCCTCCCTGACGATGACCCACACGCTGCGGGCGGCACACAGCGCGATTCTGGTCGGTATCGAAACGGTGCTGGCCGACGACCCCGCATTGACGGTACGGCTGGTGCCTGGTGACAACCCGCAGCCGGTGATCGTCGACTCCCAACTGCGCACGCCGCCGGACGTCCGTCTTCTGCACGGCTGCGGCGCGCCCTGGCTCGCGACCACGCCCAAGGGAGCGCGGTCGCCACGTCGGCAGCGGCTGGAAGAGGCCGGCGCACGCATTCTGACTTTGCCCGCCGATAAAGAGGGCCGTGTGGATCTGGCCGCTCTTCTTGCCTGCCTCGGCGCTGAGGGCATCGGGTCGCTGATGGTTGAGGGGGGCGCACGTATTCTGACCAGCTTCCTGGAAGGGGGCCTGGCAGACTATGCCGTGATCACGATCGCGCCGGTCTTTCTGGGCGGTTATCAGATGATCCAACCGGTGGGCGCGGGGGACGAGGTCCGTGCGGCAGTGCCGCGTCTGCAGAATGTCCAGCAGGTGCAACTGGCGACCGACACGGTATTGTGGGGGGAATTTGAGAAGAGAGTCGCGCGTAACGGCAGGTCGGCGGCGTGAATGCCGCTTCCCACCGTGTGAAGCGGCGCGCGGTGCTGTTCACGGCGCCGGGCGCGGTCGAGGTATGCACGGAGGAGGTGGCCCCGCCGCAGGGGGACGAGCTGCTGGTTGAAACGGTCGTCTCCGCCATCAGCGCCGGTACGGAGATGCTCTTCTACCGCGGGCAGGTTCCCGCGGGCATGGCCGCCGACAGTTCGATCGAAGGTCTGACCGACGCGGTCCGATATCCGCTGAAATACGGATATGCCTGCGTCGGGCGCATTTGTGAAACTGCCCGACCGCCGACTCGACAAGCGGAAACAGCGGGAGCGGTTGGGCAGCCCGACGCGGCAGGTAAAGAGGACAGCCGCTACTACTTCGCCTTCCATCCCCACGAAAGCCACTTTTGCGCTAGCCCGCAGGCGCTCCTGCCGGTGCCCGAAGGGATGGCGCCGGCGCAGGCCGCGCTGCTGCCCAATGCCGAGACGGCCGTCAACCTGGTGATGGACGGTGCGCCGCTTGTGGGCGAGCGTGTGCTGGTGATGGGGCTGGGCATCGTGGGGCTGCTGACAACCGCGTTGCTGGCGCAGTTCCCCCTGGCCGCGCTGATCGCGGTGGACCCGCTGCCGCAGCGGCGGCGGATTGCCCAGCGGCTGGGCGCGATCCGGACGATCGATCCCAGCGGCGCGGACGGCGCTGAAGGGCTGCGGGAGGCACTGGCGGATGCGGGAGAAAGGCACGGCGCCGACCTGATCTATGAACTCTCGGGCCAGCCGCGGGCTCTGGACGCGGCGGTCTCGGCCGCAGGATTCGACAGCCGTATCGTGGTCGGCTCCTGGTACGGGACCAAGCCGGCGACACTCCAATTGGGCGGCTCCTTTCACCGCAACCGCGTGCGGCTGATCAGCAGCCAGGTGAGTACCGTCGCGCCCCATCTGCGCGGCCGCTGGAAAAAGGCCCGCCGCATGGAAAGCGCGTGGCAGTTGCTGGCGAAGCTGCCGGCGGAGGAGCTTATCTCGCACCGGTTCCCGCTGGAGCAGGCGGCTGCGGCCTACCGTCTCATCGACAGCTGCCCGGAGCAGACTCTGCAGGTCATTTTGAACTACAGTTTTTAGTGGTGGTGGTCGCGCTTTTGAAGATTGACCACAATAGACCAGGACCTCATACGGAGGGATGGATTCGATGTACAAATTGGCAGTTCAGCGGGATTTTGTCGGCCAGCATTTCCTCATCGGCGGCGATTGGGGGCCGGAAAACGAGTGGCATTCCCATCACTACCGACTGGAGTTTCAGTTGGAGGGCGCGGAACTGAATGAACACGGCTACCTGGTGGATATCGTGCACGTGGAGGAGCTGCTGGAAGAGCTGGCGGCCCGCTACCGCGATAAGACGCTGAATGACCTGCCGGAATTCGACGGCCTCAATCCGAGTATCGAGCATTTCTGCCGCATCGTCGCCATCAGCTTTTCCGAGGAGCTGAACGCGGACAATAGCAGAGCGGTCACCGCCCGCATTTGGGAAAGCGAAATCGCCTGGGCCTCCTACCGGGTGGAGCGCAACGGCGGCTACTGACCGTCAGCCACTGCAGTTCATGCGCATCGGCCTGCTCATCTACGGCTCCCTGGACACGCTCTCAGGCGGCTATCTTTACGACCGCAAGCTTGTCGAGCATCTGCGCCAGGCCGGCGATGCCGTCGAGATCGTGTCGCTCCCCTGGCGCAGCTATCCGGCGCATCTGGCCGACAACCTCTCGTTGCGCCTGTACCGGCGCCTGCGCGACCTCCCCGTGGACATTCTGTTGCAGGACGAGTTGAACCATCCGTCGCTGGCGCTGGTCAATCGGCGGCTGCGGCGGCTTCAGTTCCGCTACCCGTTAATCAGCATCGTACACCATTTGCGCAGCAGCGAGCAGCACCCGCGCCGGCTGCTGCCGCTGTACCGTGCGGTAGAGCGTTCTTATCTGCGCACGGTGGACGGCTTTATCTTCAACAGCCGGACGACCCAACAGGCGGTGGGCGAACTGCGAGGAGAGAGTGAAGAGGAGAGAGGAGAGAGAGAAAACCTGGTGCCGCTGGGCGGCGTGGTCGCGTACCCGGCTGCCGACCATCTGGCAGTGCCGGAGGAGGGCGAGGCGGAAGAGCTGATCAGCGCCAGAGGGAGCGATGCTGGTCCGCTGCGCATCCTCTTTGTCGGCAATCTGATCGCGCGCAAGGGGCTGCACCATCTGATCGCTGTGCTGTCCCGTCTGCCATGGGCCGGCTGGCGGCTGGACGTAGTCGGTGATGAAGCGGGCGACATTGCGTACGCGGCTGCGGTGCGCAGGCAGGTCGGCGCGGCCGGGTTGGAGGAGAACATTCGCCTGCACGGGCGCGTGTCGGACGATGAGTTGGCGCAGCGGTATCGCGCCGCGCATCTGCTGGCGGTGCTGTCATATGAAGGGTTTGGGATCGTGTATTTG
>VYDA01000543.1:0-4277 GCA_009843665.1 Caldilineaceae bacterium SB0675_bin_29
CTTTTGTATCTTTGTTTCGTATATTTGTATAAGTGAAAGCCACCGTCACTGCCCGTCACGCATAAGCAATAAGCTGTTGTTAAGACAATAAGAAAACACTTGCAAACTCTCGTAAACGCTCATGAACTCTCGTCCAACACTCATACGAGACAACCTGCTCCGGCAAGACCCCGTCACTGCCCGTCAGGCATATCCAATGGGCTGTCGTTAAGACAACCCGAAAACGCTTGTAATCTCTCGTAAACGCTCATGAACTCTCGTCCGCCGCACAGATAAGAAACCCGCCAGGGTCGGCATCTCTGCCAAACGCAAACGGGCCGGCTGGAACCGGAAATATCTTCTCAAGGTGCTTCAAAATCACAATGCAATTGCCCTGGCCGGTGTGTCTTGACCCGTGTATGCATCGGCCTTATAATCCACTTGTAACGAAATTCACTTGCTTTTCCCCCTGCGATAAGGTATATTTGGACTATGGTGGGCAAATGGACGCATGGGGCGTTCCGTTTTTAATCTGTACGCGGCGCCGGCCCTGAGGGGTGTGGATGGACAGGGGTCGCGGAAGCTTTAGACAGGGATCCCGGCATGGCATCACTTCCGCCCGATTTTCAGCAGCTGAAACAGGACCAACTACGACCTTTCCTGCACGACGAGATCAACGTTCCCGATGAGCTGGAGGCGAACGTCCTGATCACGACGGTGGACAAGATCTATAACTGGAGCCGGCGCTCAAGCATGTGGCCGCTCCTGTTCGGGCTGGCCTGCTGCGCGATCGAGATGATCGCCACCGCCGCCAGCCGCTACGACCTCTCCCGCTTCGGGATGGAGGTGATGCGGCCCAGCCCCAGGCAGAGCGACCTGATGATCGTCTCCGGCACGGTGACGAAGAAGATGGTGCCTGCCATCGTGCGCATCTATAACCAGATGGCAGAGCCGCGCTATGTGGTGAGCATGGGCGCATGCGCCACCGGCGGCGGACCGTTCAAAGAGGGCTACAACGTGGTCAGCGGCATCGACAAGTATATCCCGGTGGACGTCTATGTGCCCGGCTGCCCGCCGACGCCGGAAGCGCTGATCTACGGCCTGATGAAGATGCACGAAAAGGTGGACCGCCAGAGCGTGGTGTCGGTGCCCTGGTACCAGAAAGACTCTTCCCAGTTCGTGCCGGTGCCCAGGCTGGGGCCGGACGTCTTCGACCCGCGGCAGGTGGAGCTGATTAAGGATACGACGCTGAAGGCGGCGTCGAACGGCGCCGCGGCGGCCAGCAACGGGGCCGGCGGCGGCGCAGCCGAAGCGCGCGGGCCGGTGCAACTGTCCGAAAAGGCAATAGCCCGCATGGAAGAGGCGAAGAGACGCTGGCGCGCGAAGCAGGGGTAGGACAGTTTTTTGGCAGGCAGTTCTTAGTAGTCAGTTTCTGATTCTTAGTGAACTGCTGTGCCGGGCCGGTTGGGATGTTAGAGATAGAATTCAGATATATTGAGAGTGTGGGATGACTGAAGGAACTGCTGTGGCAGAGGCGCCCGTTAGCGATTTGGGGCTTTCACCGGAACTTGCGGACGCGGTCGTGGGCACGTGGGCCGAGGATACGGAGACGGCCTATGTGATCGCGCCGGACAGGATCCTGGACGTGCTGACCCATCTGCGCGATGCGCAGGGCTATGACTTTCTTTCCAATCTGACCTGCGTCGACTACCAGGGCTACGGCGGCAAGCTGCGCGGCGACGTGAGCGAGCGGCTCGAGATCGTCTACAACCTCTACAGCACGCGCCGCGGCGGCGGCTCGGTCGCGCTGCACGTGCGCGTGCCGGCGGACGATACGGTGCCGACCGCGACGTCGGTTTACCCGGGCGCCAATCTGCAGGAGCGGGAGGTCTACGACCTGTACGGCATCAAGTTTGACGGGCATCCGAATCTGCGGCGCATCCTGCTCTGGGACGGGTTCCACGGGCACCCGATGCGCAAGGACTGGCATGAGGCCTACTACGAGGAGGACGCCAAGCCGTTCCGCAGCCGCCATCCCAAGGGCGATTACGAGTTCCACGAAGACAAGCTGCCGTGGGCCAAGAACACGACCTATCCGGCCGGATGGGACCCGGACTCGTGGCAGGAGGCCGTCGCCTATGTGCCGGTGAGCCAGGCGCCCCAGCACGAGAACAAGCCGCACCTGGACACCGAGAGCATCGTGGTCAACCTGGGCCCGCACCACCCCAGCACGCACGGCGTGTTCCGCATGCTGACGCGGGTGGAGGGCGAGACGATCCTGGCGCTCGAGCCGGAGATGGGCTATCTGCACCGCAATCACGAGAAGATCGGCGAGCGCAATACCTGGCTGATGAACATGCCGTTCACCGACCGGCTCGACTATCTGAACTCGATGAGCAACAACTGGGCCTACGCGCTGGCGGTGGAGAAGCTGGCGGACATCGAGGTGCCGGAACGGGCCGAATATCTGCGCGTGATCATGGCCGAGTTCACCCGCATCGTCAACCACGCCTGGTCGATCGGCTTTATCCTCAACGACCTGGGCGCGCTGCAGACGCCGGCGCTCTACGCCATCGAAGAGCGGGAGATGATCCTGGACCTGTTCGAGGCGGTGTCGGGCGCGCGCATGATGTGCAACTACATGCGCTTCGGCGGCGTGGTGCGCGATCTGCCGGAGGGCTGGCACGAGCAGGCGGCCTATCTGGCCAACGAGCGGCTGCCGCGCGCGCTGGATGAGTTGGACAGGTTGCTGACCGAAAACGAGATCCTGAGGGCGCGCGGCCGCGGCGTCGGCTACCTTGCGGTCGAGGACCTGATCGCGCTCAGTGTGAGCGGGCCGATGATCCGGGCCGGGGGGTTGGCGTACGACATCCGCAAGGCAGAGCCCTACGGCATCTACGACCGCTTCGATTTTGACATCCCGACGCTGCCCAACAGCGACATTTTCGACCGCTACTACATCCGGCTGCTGGAGGCGAAGGAGAGTGTGCGCATCCTGCAGCAGGCCCTGCGCGACATGCCCGAGGGCGAGATTCTCGGCGGCAGAGGCGGCTACACCCTGCGGGCGCCCGAAGGCGAGGTCTACGGCCGCTTGGAGGCGCCCAAGGGCGAACTGGGTTTCTACCTGGCCAGCGACGGCAAGACGCAGCCGTGGCGCTATCACATCCGCTCGCCCAGCTACATCAACCTGAACGCCCTCGGCCCCATGAGCGTCGGCTACAAAGTAGCGGACGCGATCGTAATCCTGGGCGCCATTGACATCGTCCTGGGCGAAGTGGACAGATAGTTTTCAGTTTCTGGTTTTCAGTTTTTAGTAACTGCCCGCGAGTGCGTGGAGTGCCGTTACTAAAAACTAAAAACTGACTACTAAAAACTGCACTTGGGGGTTTACAGAATGTTTGGAACAGGACTTCTCAAGGGTTTGGGCGTGACTTTGAAGCACGCTTTGGATACGTTTGAGGACGACCGCGAGAGTGTGCCCGACCGCTACAGGGGCAGCCTGGAGCTGGGCAACAACCGGCGCGTGATCCAGCAGCCGATCGACCAGGAAGGGTTGCTGACGATCCAGTATCCGGAGGAGAAGCGGCTGCTGCCGGAGCGATTCCGCTATATCCCGATGCTGATCTGGGACTCGGAAAAGCAGGAGGACCGCTGTACGGCCTGCGGCATCTGCGCCAAGGTCTGTCCGCCACAGTGTATCTGGATCGTGCGCGACAGCGATGAGAACGGCAAGCCGATGACACGCTGCTCGGACTTCTACATCGACGCCGCGGTCTGTATGAGCTGTAGCTTCTGTGTTGAGTTCTGCCCCTTCGACGCCATCAAAATGAACCATGACTACGAGCTGGCGGTCTATGATCGCTACCCGCAGCTTGTCTACGACATGGCGGAGCTGACTGTCCCGCTGGAGTATTACGCGGCGCTGTGGCCGACGCAGTACGAAGAGGAGCAGGCGCGGCGCAAGGAAGAAGAGGAACAGAAGCGCAAGCAGGAGGAGGAGAAGGCTGCCAAGGCAGCGGCCAGGGCCGCAGCCAAGAGCGCGGCGGCCGCGGAGGAGTCGGCTGGGGCAGCGCCAAGGCGCTCAGCGGCCGAGCTGCAGGCACTGGCCAAAGAGCGGGCCGCGCAGCGCCAGGCCCAGGCGGCAGACGGCGGCGGCAGCGATGATGACGCCGCGGCGGCCAAGCGGGCGCGCATGGAGGAGTTGAAGCGCAGGGCGCAGGAGCGGGCGCGGGCGCGAAAGGCCGAGTCAGGCGAGTAACTGCGGTTTTAAGTAGTCAGTTCTTAGTTCTTAGTGATAC
>VYDA01000543.1:4287-4902 GCA_009843665.1 Caldilineaceae bacterium SB0675_bin_29
ACCGATTGGCCGAGCCTGAGGAAATCACCAGGAGCTAGCAGATATAGGCTCAAGAAGTGAGGATAGGGCGATGACGGTTAAAATAACATTTTATGGGCATGCGACGTTTGGGGTTGATGCGGACGGGACGAAGCTGCTGATCGACCCGTTCTTGGCGCCGAACAATCCGGTGGCGCCGGCGGACGCGACCGCAGAGAGCGTTGACGCCGACGTGATGATCATCTCGCACGGACACGGCGACCACATCGCCGATGCGATCCCGGTTGCCAAGCGCACCGGCTGCCTCGTGATCTGCAACTTTGAGATCGGCGACTGGTTGATGGCGCAGGGGGTGGAGAACGTTCACCAGCTGCACATTGGGGGCGGCTTCAACTTCGATTTCGGCCGCGTCAAACTGACGATCGCGCATCACGGCAGCGGCCTGCCCGACGGCAGTTACGGCGGCAACCCCGCCGGCATCCTGATCCATTTCAACGACGGCACCGACGTCTACTTCGCCGGCGATACCGGCCTGACCTACGATATGCGCCTCATCGGCGACGTGGGCGGCGTGGACCTGGCGGCGCTGCCGATCGGCGACAACTTCACTATGGGCCCGGACGATGCCATCCAGGC
>VYDA01000543.1:4912-8234 GCA_009843665.1 Caldilineaceae bacterium SB0675_bin_29
CATCCAGGCAGCCCAGTTCGTGAAGGCCAAGAAGGTCATCCCCTTCCACTACAATACCTTCCCGCCGATTGAACAGGATGTTGAAGCCTTTGCGCAGAAGCTGCAGGACGAGACCGACATTGAGTGCGCAATTCTGAATCCCGGCGATAGTTTAGACGTATAATGAAAGGACGTATGCTGAAGCGGGAGTCTTCCTCGTAAACAGCCCGGCAGTGGTCTTTGCGCCAATGTGAAGTGTGTTGGACGAGTGAAGGGAGGACGTATGGTTGATGTAAATGATGCGGTACTCGACGGAAAGGCGGAGTTGTTCTTCCCGGCCTATTTGATCCCGTCGTTGCGGGATCTGCGCGGCGACAGTTGGCGCGAGCTGGTCGATCGAGTGTCGGTGTTGCCCGATACGCACCCGGACAGCCTTGCTTTCGTGCTGATGATGATGATCATGGGCTAGTGTATGATGTGTCATATCAACTACTATAAATTCCTGCGCGGCTGCGCCTTCTGCTCGCTGCAGACGATCCGCACGTACAAGGGGACCGACGCCGACCTGCTGCGGCTGTACAGCAATGCGCAGGAGGAGATCGACCGCCAACTGAGCGGGATGGGAACGCTGTCTCTGGCCACTGCGTGAACTGGAAGTCGTACGACCTGAGACAGCGCTTCGCAACTGCAGATAGACCAGCGCCTTCTGTGCGCTGGTTTTTTCTTTCCAGGCGGTGATGTTACGGGTCTTGCCGAGCACCGTAACGGCACGAGCGGGACGCGCGGCAGCGGTTGAGAACAGGGTAGAACGTTGATGGGTTCACACAGTGCGCGCCCACAGGAGGATGGAGCCGTTCGAATCGCAATTATCGGCGGCGGGGTAGCGGGTCTTACCGCGGCCTACGAGCTCGCGGGCGCGGGCGGTGCGCAGGTGCATGTCTTTGAGAACGGGCCGGAGTTGGGCGGGCTGGCGTCGGGTTTCAAGGGGCGGGCAAGCTGGGACTGGCCGCTGGAGAAGTTCTATCATCATCTGTTCACCAACGATGACGCCATCATACAGCTGACGGAACAGATCCGCGCGGGCGACCTGTTGGAGATTCACCGCCCCTCGACGGTCATGCACTTCCATGGTGCGAACTATCCGCTGGACAGCCCCGCACACCTCCAGCGCTTTCCGCATGGGCCTTGTGCTTGCCTATCTCAAATATCACCCGCGGCCGCCGTGGCGTGCGTTTGACCGGCTGCTGGCGGATGAGTGGCTGGCGCGGCGCATGGGCGAGACGGCCTACGGCAAACTGTGGCGGCCGATGCTGGAGGGCAAGTTCGGCCCGCACTTCCAGGACGTCAATCTGGCGTGGTTCTGGGCGAGGGTATACAAGCGCACGCCGCGTCTGGGCTACTACCGCGGGGGCTTTCAGGCCTTCGTGGACAGGCTGGGCGCAGCCGCGCGAAAGCGGGGGGTGGCGATCGAGACGAATGCGCCGGTGCGCTCGCTGACACCGCTGCCGGAGGGCGGATTCAGAATAGAAATTGGGGAGAAGGCCGAACATGGAGGCGACCCGCCGGCTTCTCGCAGCTTCGACGCCGTACTCTCAACGGTCAGCCCGGGATTGATGCAGCGGCTCGCGCCTGAGCTGCCTGAAAGTTATCTGGCGCAGCTGGGTTCATTGCGTCATATGGGGGCGGTGGTGATGACGGTGGCGCTCGACCGGCCCCTGCTCAAGGATACCTATTGGGTGAATGTGCCCAAGGCGGAGGGGCTGCCGTTCCTGGTGCTGGTCGAGCACACGAACATGGTCGACCCGAGTCATTACGGCGGCGATCATCTGCTCTATCTGGGCGACTACCTGGAGCCGTCGCACCGTTATTTCTCGATGTCGCAGGAGGAGCTGCTGGCCGAGTTTCTGCCGGCGCTGCCGCGCTTCAACCGCGAGTTCCGGCCCGAGTGGGTGACGGGCGCGTGGCTGCACCGGGCTACGTATGCGCAGCCGGTACCGGTACGGGGCTACGCCGCGATGATCCCTGATCTGCGCACGCCGCTGCGGGGCCTCTACTTCGCGTCGATGAGCCAGGTGTACCCGTGGGACCGGGGCACGAATTACGCGGTGGAGATCGGACAGCGGGCGGCGCAGATGATTGTTAAAGACAGTGGTTAGTGGCCAGTGAATTGCAGGGGTTACGGGAGTTGATGCGGCACCAGTGAATGTGGATGCGCAGAGCGATGGTTCTTTTTTGACAGGCGAATAGGGGCAGAGTAAGGTAGCGGCAGGCATTCAACATTCCGGCGGCATGCCGGGATTCGAGGGATAGGAAACTACTATGGCCAGTGGAAATAAAGACAGCGGCGGCGCGGCGGGCGGGGTCCCTGCGGACCCGCGGATTGAGGCGAAGCTGGGGATAGCGATCAAGAATATTGTCGCGGTGGCTAGCGGCAAAGGGGGTGTCGGCAAGAGCACGGTCAGCGTCAATCTGGCGGTGAGCCTGGCGCAAACGGGCGCGGCGGTTGGGCTGCTGGACGCGGACATCTACGGGCCGAATATCCCGATCATGATGGGCGTGGATGAGATGCCGCCGGTGGAGGCGGGCAAGCTGATCCCGGCGGAGGCGCATGGCGTGCGCTTCATGAGCATGGGCTTTCTGCTGCCGCCGGAGCAGGCGCTGATCTGGCGGGGGCCGATGCTGCACAAGGCGATCCAGCAGCTGTTCACCGACGTGCGCTGGGGTGAGCTGGACTATCTGATCGTGGACCTGCCGCCGGGCACGGGGGACGCACAGCTTTCGCTGGCGCAGATCGCGCCGCTGACCGGCGGGCTGATCGTGACGATGCCGCAGATGGTGTCGGTGGCGGATGCGCGGCGGGGCGCGGCGGCGTTTGAACAGCTGGAGGTGCCGATCCTGGGCGTGATAGAGAACATGAGCGGGGAGGTCTTTGGCAGCGGCGGCGGCGAGACCGCGGCCCGCGAACTGGGCACGGACCTGCTGGGCGTCGTCGCCCTGGAGGCCGAGATCAGCGCGTCGGGCGACCGGGGCAGGCCGATCGTTGCGGCCAACCCCGCAGGCGCGGCGGCGCGCACGTTCGGTGAGCTGGCCGGGAAGGTGGTGGCGCAGCTGCGGGCGATGTCGGGGGGCAGTCAGCCGCAGTTAAAGATAGTTTGAAACTGCAGTTCTTAGTCTTGAGTTTCTAGTTTATAGTGAACACCTCTCGGACTCGATGGCTGGCCGGCTTGGGGGTTATTTCTTGAGGGGGCTTGGTGTCGAATTGAAGTTGAATCTATGAGGGTTTGAAGGGGCACGGAAAAACCTGAACTGTTGGTGGCAACTGCTATAGAGAGGGAAACACACC
>VYDA01000543.1:8244-9670 GCA_009843665.1 Caldilineaceae bacterium SB0675_bin_29
TCCGCCGGGTGTGTTTTGGAGGTGAAAGAGGAAAACACTACCCTTACTGCAGCGCGTTTACCTCTTGAAGAAGCTCGAGTGTTCCCTGCAGATCATCCAGGTCGGTCAGATCAATATCGGGCGTATTCACGTCGGTCAGGGGCAGCAGCCCTTCGGCGGTGGTCGGAATGCCGACTACGAGGGGGTATTCGTTGGTCTGCTCGGAAAAGTAAGTCTGGGCTTCGTCTGAGAGCAGGAAGGCGACGAAGGCCTCGGCTGCGGCCTGGTCCTTGGCGGTGTCGAGGATGCCGACACCGGCCACGTTGATCATGGCGCCGGCGTCACCGGCGGATGGGTGGTGATTCCTGGCCTGGAAGCCGGGATCTTCGGCGAGGAATCTGTAGAGATAGTAGTGGTTGACGAGGCCGAGCACGACCTCGCCGCGGCCAGTGGCTTCGACGATGGGCGTGTTCTTAGCGTAGATCTGCACGTCGTTGGCGATCATGGCTTCGAGCCACTCACGAGCCCGGTCTTCGCCTTCGAGAACGCGGACGGCGGTGACGAAGGCCTGGAAGCTGCCGTTGGTGGGCGCCCAGCCGATCTTCCCCTTCCACTGGGGCTCTGTCAGCTCCCAGATGTCGTTGGGCAGCTCGTCCATGCTGACCATTTCGGTGTTGTAAACGAAGACGCGGGCGCGTCCGCTGGCGCCGACCCAGTCGCCGCTACCGCTCTGGAAGCGGGGATCGACCCTGTCCAGGATCTCTGCGGGCAGCTGCGTGAAGCGCCCTGCGAGAGAGAGGGCGCCGAGCGCGCCGGCGTCCTGGCCGAAGAAGACGTCGGCAGGTGAGTTCTGACCTTCTTCCATTATTGTCGCGGCCAGTTCGGCTGTGCCGCCATAGCGAACATTGACGGTAACGCCGCTGACTTCCTGGTAGCGCTCCAGAAGAGGCCCTACCAGATTTTCATTGCGGCCTGAATAGATGGTCAGCTCGGTGGCTTCGCCTGCGCTTTCCATCGGCTGAATCGGCATACAGGCGGTCAGCAGCAGGGCGGCGAGAAGGACGAATACCAACGGCAACCTTCCGACATTCTTGACGAACATGAAATACTCCCTTTCCAGTTATATTGATTGATTGATTGATTGACACATCTCTTCTTTACCAGGCCTGTTACGGAGTTAGTCAGCGCTCCATGAGGACCGGAGCCGGCAGGGGCCGTAAACAGGTACGCGCTTGCAAGGCTTGCCGCAACGCTGCGCACCGCAAAAGTGTAGCACACATAAAGACTGAAATTTGACGAAATTGGGAGGGATTATCTGCGGCAGGGGTAAACGGGTGTTTTAAGGATGGTTCACTGAGGAGTTAACGCATGTTGCGCCAAAAGCGAGGAGTGAGTAAAGAAAAGTGAGGAGAGAGAAACGGCTTTGCTCTCCTCACAATGGTTTGTG
>VYDA01000026.1:0-2950 GCA_009843665.1 Caldilineaceae bacterium SB0675_bin_29
CGCGCTGGTACGGTTTCTCGCTTACATTTCCGGACTGCGAGATATATGGGGGCGAGGGCGAAGGAAGCGGGTGAGGGCAGACCCGCCGTCAGCCTAAGTTTGCAGCCGCATGCCTTGAAGGACCACATTTTTTAAGGAGAAGTAATACTTTGCAGCTCAATCTTTCCGGTAAGACGGCTATTGTCACCGGCGGCAGCGCGGGCATCGGGTTAGCCTGTGCGCAGGCGCTGTACGCGGAGGGAGTCAGCGTGCTAATCGCAGCGCGCGACGAAGAACGGCTAGCCCAAGGTCTCACTGCGATCGCGGACCATGCGCCTGAGAGCAGCGCCAGTGCGCTCTCTGTGAGCGCGGACGTGAGTACGGCGGAAGGGGTCGAACGGGCCGTCGAACGCGCCCTATCAACCTGGGGTCAGGTGGACATCCTCATCAACAACGCCGGGTCGGCGCCGAGCGGTGACTTCTACAGCCTGAGCGACGACGCTTATCAGGGTGCGTGGGAGTTGAAACTGCTGGGATATATACGAATGGTGCGAGCGCTGGCGCCGCAGATGAAGGCGCGGCGGGAAGGACGGATCGTCAACATTGTGGGCGCTGCGGCCCACAATCCCACGCCGTCATTTGTTGCCGGCGGCACGGCCAATGCTGCGATCATCAACTTTACGAAGGGGATCTCCCAGGACCTTGCCCCCTATGGCGTGCGCATCAACGCCATCTCTCCCGGCCCCGTGAACACGGAACGGGCAAGGCAACTCGCCCGCCAGGAGGCGGAAGCGCAGGGGATTTCGGTGGAGGAGGCAAAAGCCCGCCGCATCGCGTCGGTACCGTTGAGCCGCATGGCCGAGGCGGACGAGATCGCGGACATGGCGCTGTTCCTGATCTCGGACCGGGCGGCCAGCATCACGGGTGCGGAGGTCCTCATCGACGGGGGAGCGACGGCAGGTGTCTGATCCGCTGCGCGTTGCGGCCCCGCCGACCGCGGACCCCGCTTCTGCCGAAGGCGCGTACCGATGGTACGTTCTGGTGCTGGCCGCACTTACGCACACGCTGGTCGTGGGCATGCCGATGATGTCGCTGCCGGTCCTGTTCGATGAGATCGGCACTGAGCTTTCGCTGAACCTGGTGCAGATCGGATATGTCTGGGGGGCGTCATCGCTGCTGGGCGTTGCGATGAGCCTGACCGGCGGCGTAGTTGGCGACCGCATTGGCGCGAGGCGGATGCTGGTGATCGCCTGTCTGCTTGCCGGCGTTACAGGGGCGACGCGGGCGTTTGCCAGCGACTATGGCAGCCTGACTGCCACGGTACTGGTGGCAGGGCTCTTTCCGATGGCGGCGCCGATGAATGTGCACAAGACGTGCGGCGTCTGGTTTTCGGGGAAGCGCCTGGGGATGGCGAACGGCGTGGTGTCGGCGGGCATGGCGTTGGGCTTCCTGCTTGGCTCGCTGATCAGCGCGACGTTGCTTTCGCCGCTGTTGGGCGGCTGGCGCAACGTACTCCTATTCTACGGCGTGCTGGCGGTCATCGTCGGTATTTTGTGGGCGTTTACAAGGCCTGGGCCGGATGGCGACGGAAGGGCCACAGCGCAAGGAGTCCGACCTTCGCTGCGCGACTCGATGCTGCAGGTGGTCCGTCTGCGCAGCGTGTGGCTGCTGGCGGTGGCGATGTTTGGCATCGGCGGCGCGATACAGGGATCGCTTGGCTACCTGCCGCTCTATTTGCGCAATGCGGGTTGGGAGCCGAGCACGGCGGACAGCGCCCTGGCCAGCTTCCATTTCGCCAGCCTTCTGTTCACGGTTCCGTTTACGCTGCTGTCCGACCGGATGGGGGTGCGCCGTCCGCTGCTGCTGGCGTCGGCGCTGATGTTAGTGGTTGGGTTCGGTCTCCTCTCGTTCGTGCAGGGGCTCATTGTGTGGCTGGCCGTTCTTTTCGCGGGCATTACGCGGGACGGTTACATGGCGACGATGATGACGCTGATCATCGAGTTGCGGGGGGTTGGCCCTGCTCTTGCCGGGACGGCCACCGGTCTGATCTTGGGTCTCTCGCGGATTGGATCTGTCGTCGCTCCTCCGCTTTGATACGGTCTGGTAACGGTTGGTCCTGGAGTGCCCTTTCTGTTCTGGACGGCGCTGGCGGTGGTAGGCTTTGCGGCGCTGACGGCTGTGCGCGAGGAGAGGGGGGGAACTGCAGTGGTCAGTGGTTAGTGGTCAGTGGCGGCGCAGGCTGGTCGTGAGCGGTCGCGGGGCTCAAACGGTTCAATTGTCCACAACGCTAGTCTAGCCAGAGCGGGGCGTTGCGGCAGTGGCAGAGTTGATAGAGTATTGGTGATAGTATTCGATGGTTTGCCGTGCGGATTGATGCCTTGCGTAAGGATTGGGCAATAGGAGATGAGGAGGCAAAGGATGACAACCGAAGTTGCTGCGGGCGCTTTTCAGCGCATTGCAAGTGTCGACGAAGTCAAAGAGACCGGTCTGCATACGGTCCAAGTGAATGGGCACGTGATCGTCCTGGTCGATCACGAGGACGAAATCTACGCGCTCGACAACCGCTGCCCGCATATGGGTTTTCCCCTGGACAGGGGCAGCGTACATGACGGGATCCTGACGTGCCACTGGCATCACGCCCGATTTGATCTGTGCACGGGGGGTTCATTCGATCTGTGGGCGGACGACACGCCGAGTTTCCCGGTGGAGGTGCGGAACGGTGATGTGTTTGTCGATGTAACGCCGCGGCACGATCCGGTGGAGCACCAGCGCCACCGTCTGGGGGTCGGGCTGGAGCGCAATCTGTCGCTGGTTGTGGCAAAGGCTGCGATCACGATGGTGGACGAAGCCGGGGACACGCTGTCGCCGTTTGCGGCCGGCCTGGAGTTCGGGGCACGTTACCGCATGGAGGGATGGGGGCAGGGTTTGACGATGCTGACGTGTTTCCAGAATCTCCTGCCCAGCCTGGGAC
>VYDA01000026.1:2960-8642 GCA_009843665.1 Caldilineaceae bacterium SB0675_bin_29
CGAGAGCACTGGCCCACGGGCTGGCCGCGGTCGCGGCTGATTCGGCAGGCAGTTCGCCGCGCTTTGTGGTTACGCCTCTGCCGGACGGCAGCCCGGACCTGAAAACGTTGAAGCAGTGGTTCCGCCGCTTCATTCTGGTGCGGGATGCGGAGGGGGCGGAGCGGTGCATCATCACGGCGCTGAGGTCGGGCGCGGGGCCGCAGGAGATGGCGGATATTCTGTTCAGCGCGGCGACTGATTTCCGCTACATCGATGTGGGGCATCCGCTGGACTTTACCAATAAGGCCTTTGAAGCGCTGGATATCGTGGGCTGGGAACAGGCGGAAGCGGTTCTAACCAGCCTGGTGCCCGGTTACGCCTCGGCGCGGCGGATGGAGGAGTCGAACGCGTGGCGCAATCCGATCGATCTGATCGACGTGTTGGGCGACGCGCGGGCGCAGATTCCAGCCGCCCTGGCCGCGGGACAGGGGCGGCGGGGCAGCTGGGCAGGGCGCGCCGGACTGGTGGAGGTGTTGCTGCGGGATGATCCGCACGCGATTGCCGAGGCGCTGTTGGCGGCGCTGCGGAGCGGGGCCAGCGAGGTTGAGCTGGCGGGTGCGGTTACCTATGCGGCGGCGCTGCGTATTGCGCGATTCCACACGAGTAACGAGTTTGGCGATTGGGACACGGCTCTGCATACATTCACGTTCGCCAACGCGGTCCATCAGGGTCTGCGGCGTCTGGAGGGGTATGCGCCGCCGGACGAGTATCAGCTGTTGCTGCGGGGTGTTTTCGATGCGGCGATGAGCATCTATATGGACCGTTTCCTGAACATTCCGGCGGCGAGGCTGCCGGCGGCTAACGGCACGAACGGGGCAGCCCCTTCGCTGCCGGCGCTCGATGACTTGCTGGACCAGCAGCAACAGGTGAACGAGGCGGGCAACGCGGTCGGCAGGTATCTCTTCGAAGGCGGCGGCGCGGAAGCGCTACGGGCGGAGCTGGGTGCGCTGCTGCTGCGGGAAGACCGCAATTTCCATACGATTCAGTGTATCGAGGCGGCTTTCCACCAGCATGATCTTCTGTCGTCCGACCCGGATTCGCAGGAGGAGGCTGTGCTGGTGCTGGTGGCTGCGGCCCGCTACCTGGCAGCACACGCGCCGACGATGCGGGCGCAGGGCCAGACCTTCGGCATAGCGCGCCGGCTGCACCGAAATGAGAAGCTGTTCGAGGGAGAGTAGAACACTCTGTAAAGCGGCGAGGGTGTTGGGAAGAGAGGCGATTTGCCTCTCTTCTCTTTATGTAGGGTTGAAGCCGCGGGTTGGATGACGCCGCCATTTGGGAGGATCAGGTGACAGAAAAGATCTTGACGCTGCACCCGGCTGGAAAGCAGGGCGTGAATATCGATAAGGGCAAGTATGACACGGTGCGGGAAGCGATTGAGGAGACGCTTAAGGCGCAGCCGGGTATCACGTTCAGCGAGTTGACGGAGGAGGTGGGGCGGCGGATCGGCGACGTCTTTGAGGGTTCTGTGAGTTGGTATGTTGTTTCGGTCAAACTTGATCTGGAGGCGCGGGGCGTGTTGGAGCGGGTAGATGGGCGCAGTCCGCAGCGGTTGCGGCTGGTGGAGTAGTTGAGTGCGATGGGAATTGATGAGCAAAGAGACAGATGTTAGATTCACCCTGTAGGGACTACGACTAAGCAACAAGGCAAGGCAAGTATGGCAACTCTAACATTTGAGGTCTCCGATTCTCTCCTCACACGCGCTCGCGAAACAGCCCAGGCGCTGGAGCGCCCCTTAGAAGAGGTATTGGTTGGGGCATTGGCGGTCGGCCTGCCTGATGTACATGGCGCCCCGGAATCGGTGCGGAATGAGCTTCTGGAGATGACTTTTCTCGACGAAGAATCACTTTGGCGGATTGCGAAGGATGAAATGGCTTCCACAGATCAGAGAGAACTTCAGGCGCTTCTTGACGTACAACGGCGCCCCCTTTTCCCGCGAGAAGAGGTACGCTTGCAGGCGTTGCGAGAAAGTTACGGGAAAGCCATGCTTCGGAAGGCACGCGCTCTGGCGCTATTGAGTTTACGCGGCGGTCAGCCGCTACTGGAAGCTCTGGACGTGTCAGAATAGAACGGATATATTCGTCCCGCCAGAAGTCACTGGATACTGGCGGGAGGGCACCCGCCTCAGTCAGACTGATAGATCTCTGCTTCGTCTCCCAGATTCATGGGGTTCTTCAAACATCGCCATGCAGCACGCCGAGCTGGTTTTCCCGCACCGGCGCCCAGACAAACCATTGCCTTGGGGTCATTGACGATTCTCTGACCTGGAATTTGCTGGCCCGTCGTGTTGTCGATCCTCGAGGGACACAGAGTTTCACGTAATTTCCACGAGTGGGGCAACTACGAGGGCACCCACAAGGGGTGCCCCTACGGGGGATGGTCGGATGGGAGTAAATGCCAAAGGGCGCTAGTTACGATGCCGTTGTTGTCGGGGCCGGGCCGAATGGGTTGGCGGCAGCGATTACTCTGGCCCGAGCCGGGCGTTCGGTGCTGGTGATCGAAGGCAGGGAGACGATTGGCGGGGGGAACCGTACCGCTGAGCTTACACTGCCCGGTTTCCGACATGACGTGTGTGCGGCGGTGCACCCGCTGGTGCCCGGCTCGCCTTTTTTGCGCAGTTTGCCGCTGGAGCGGTTCGGGGTGGAGTGGGTCCAACCGGAGATTGCGGCGGCGCACCCGCTGGATGACGGCACGGCGGTCGGCCTTCATCGTTCGCTGGCAGAGACGGCGTCGTCGATTGGCGCGGATGGCCGTAGGTGGGCGCGACTTTTTGGCCCGATAGCGGCTGACTGGGAGAAGCTGGCGCCGATGGTGCTGGGGCCGTATCCTGTGGGCGTCGAACTGCCGGCGCTGGTGCGTTTTGGAATTCCGGCGGCGATGCCGGTTCACTTGCTGTCACGCCTTTGTTTTCATGAAGAACGAGCGCGGGCCCTTTTTGCGGGGCTTGCGGCCCACTCCTCTCTGAGCTTTCGCCAGCCGTTTACATCAGCATTCGGGATGTTGCTGGGGATCCTGGCTCATGCTGTCGGTTGGCCGTTTGCGCGCGGCGGGGCGCAGGCGATTACGGATGCGATGGGTGCGTATCTGCGCGCTCTGGGCGGGGATATCGTAGCCGGCTGGCAGGTGCAGTCACTGGATGAACTGCCGCCCAGCCGGACGGTGCTGTTGGACGTGACGCCGAGGCAGGTCTTGCGGCTGACGGGGGCGCGGCTGCCGGCCGCGTACCGGCGCAGACTGGAAGGGTTTCGATATGGCCCGGGCGTGTTCAAGGTGGACTATGCGCTGAGCGAGCCTGTGCCGTGGCGGGCTCAGGTATGCCGCGGCGCGGGCACAGTTCATCTGGGAGGCACGCTGGCGGAGATCGCGGATTCGGAAGAGGCGACGAACGGAGGGCGCATACCTGAACGGCCCTATGTTCTGGCGGCGCAGCATAGCCTGTTTGACGCGACGCGTGCGCCGGCGGGCAAGCATACGCTGTGGGCCTATTGCCATACGCCGCATGGCTCTACGGATGACATGACGGCAGCGATCGAGGCGCAGATCGAACGGTTTGCGCCCGGTTTTGGGGACACGGTTCTGGCGCGGGCGGTGATGAACGGCGCCGACTACGAACGTTACAACCCCAACTATGTGGGCGGCGACATCAACAGCGGTGTGCAGGACCTACGCCAGCTGTGGACGCGGCCTGTGTTGCGGTTTCCCCCATACAGCACGCCGGCCCCCGGCCTGTACCTCTGCTCCTCGTCGACGCCGCCCGGGGGCGGGGTCCACGGCATGTGCGGCTTCAACGCGGCGCGGGCCGCGTTAAGACGGCTGTAAGCCCTCGTCGCGGCGCTGACCGCCCGCGTGCCGCTCAAATGACCTCCCCTTGCAGCCGCGCTTTCAGCTGCGCCCAGGGGCTACTTTCGAGCGACTCGAGTCCATCATCGGAATCGCCATCTTCTTTGCGGAAGAGGATGGCGAGGCGGTCGCCTTCGTATTTGGCGCCGTCGATCTGCAAGCGCGCCAGGCCAGTGGGCAGGGCGATATTGCGCTTCCAGTTGCCGATGCGGACGATGAGCTCGTCGACGACGCTGCGGTGCAGGTTCGCCTCCTCTTTGGCGACCAGGGGCAGGGCGATGCTGAGGATGTAGTGGCCGTTGCGGACGAAGACTTTCTGCGGTTCGCCCTGATAGCAGAGGCGGGTGGGGTCACCTACGCCGCCGCGCTCCAGATCGTCGCCGAAGAGCGTTGCGGCCATGCGCTGGAGCATTTTCTGGCCCAGCACCTCCTCCTCGAAGAAGGGGATGCGGGAGATGGGAAGCGGTTGGAATGCTTCTTCGACGAAGTCAAGATTGCGGCGCTGCGCTTCAATCCAACCACTGAAATAGGCATCTTGAAGTTGCTGCGGGAAGACGCGATTGCAGACAACGGAATCGACGGCGTAGCCATAGAGGTTGAGGTAGGCATAGGCGCGCTGCGCCTCCTTTATGACCATTTTTTCGGGGTTGATCACCAGCCGCATACTGCTGACGCTGCTGTCGCTGAGGAGGAGGCTGGTACGCTCCAGAACATTCACCAGATCTTCGACGCTTTCGAAGAGGTCGTCGTCCGGCAGTGGAATATCGCTCATACGGGACACGATGGGCCGAGCGATCTGAAGTGTGCGGCGCTCAAAGGGCATGATCTTCTCGATATACCAACGGGCGATATCGGGAAAACTGAGCAACTGCAGCGTGGATCCGGTCGGCGCTGCATCGATGATGATGGTGTCGTAGTCGCCGCTGCCGGCCAGATGTGTGATGTGCATGAGGCTGGCAAGCTCTTCCATGCCCGGCAGTACGGAAGTCTCTTCAGCGACCAGCGAATCCATGCCGCGCCAGGAGAAGAGTACATTCAGGTATTCCTGTACGCGCCCCCAGTATTTGTCCATCTGATGGAGCAGATCGATCTCCTGTCCCCAGAGGTTGGGCGCGAGCTCTACCAGCTCACTGCCGATACGGGTGTCAAAGCTGTCGCCGAGGCTATGGGCGGAGTCGGTGCTGAGGACGACGGTGCGGTAGCCGAGCTCGGCGCATCGCAGTGCGCAGGCCGCGCTGACACTGGTCTTGCCGACACCGCCTTTTCCGGTATAGAGAAGAATACGCATCAAAGTCACTCCGTGAATTCGTCTGCGAGCGGGCGTTACATTCCTGGTTGATCATGTACAAAAAAGTACGCCGCCCGGCCGGATTGGTTCCCGAAGATGTCCGAAACCTGGGACGGCCGGTACGGCGCATTGCTGCTGCAAAGTCAGTTGTGGCAGTTGTGATGACTGTGCTTCAGACTGTTCCTGTCAACACCCTCACAAGATCGTGGGTGAGACTATCCAGACCTGCGGCTGGGCTACCGTTCCCTCGTCGTTATTCTCGTCGTTAGTCTCTGTCCCGGTGTCGTCACCGGCGTCCTATTCGCCTTCTGCGGGGAGGATGTCAGCGAGTGCGGCGAGAATCCAGAAGCCATTTTCGAGCTGTAACCATTCTTCGTCGTCGGACCTATCGACGATGGTCAACTGTGTACCGGCGGGGGCGAAGTCGACGATTGTTGCATCGAGGCCGGGGCCGTCGCGCAAATTGGCGTCGGTGTTTACGGTTGCGAACAGGACCGGTGTGATCTCTTCCAGGG
>VYDA01000026.1:8652-9615 GCA_009843665.1 Caldilineaceae bacterium SB0675_bin_29
CTTCCAGGGCGTCCTGTTCGTCTTCGCCGGTCTGTTCGTCTTCGCCGGTCTGCTCGTCTTCGTCAGGCTGTGCTTCCTGCTCGTCTTCCTCGGTTTGGACGTCCTGGTCGACTTCCTCAGGCTGTGCTTCCTGCTCGTCCTCTGTTGCTTCGGCGGACGCAACGGGCAGGTCTACGGGGAAGTTGGCTACCAGTGCAGCGGAGATCCAGGATCCGTCTTCCAGTTGCAGCCACTCGCCTGTTTCATCCTGGGCTACAACTGTCAGGACCTGACCTTCTTCGGCACCGTCCACGCGTTCAAAATCAACTCCCGGCCCGGCGCGCAGGTTAGCGCCGAGGGGGGCAATGACGACCGGTTGCGGTTGCTCTTCGCCGGCCTCAGTCTGCTCTGTTTCCGTCGCTGTCTGTTGGTCGTCCGTTTCAGGCTGCTCGGCAGAGGTTTGTTCGGTGTCTTCCTGGGTCTGTTCGGTTGCTGCCTGCTGCTCGTCGGTGCCGTCCTGCTCGGTTTCCTGTTGCTCTGTGCCGGCTGCAGCCATCTGATCAGGCAGGCCATCCTCATCGACAACAGGTACGTCAACCGCTTCAGCGACGAGGGCGGCGAAGAGCCAGACACCGCTTTCGAGCAGGTACCATTCACTATTTGTGGAAATACCGACGATGGATGCTTCTTCGCCGAAATTTATACCGCCGACGCGATCGTATTCGACGCCGGGGCCGGCGCGCAGATTGGAGTCGGCATTGACAGGAGCGCTGACGGGTACGAGTTCTGGCGAAGGTGTTTCTGTTTCATCGTCAGATGTCGGCAAGGGCTCTTGAGACTCTTCGGGGGGTTTCTGTATCTCGACTTCTATAATGGGGACCTGATCAAGCGGAACTTCGACGAGGTCATTGGCGTTAATCCATGTACCGTCTTCCAAGCGATACCAGTTTCCAGTGGGATCGCGGCCGTCGACGTTGACTCTTC
>VYDA01000317.1:0-1325 GCA_009843665.1 Caldilineaceae bacterium SB0675_bin_29
ACCCAGGCCAGGCCGACGATTCCCCAACCCAGCAGGAGGACAAGGGCGCCCAAAGTAACCTGAAGCAACGCCATTATGATACCGAGGCCAGCCGTGTACTCCATTTTTTCGAAGGCGTTGAACAGGCTGCTGAAGGCATCGGACCAGTTGGCAACCAGCATCACAAGCGCGAAGACGGCGACTGCCTGAATTTCAACGAGTCCGATAGGAGTTGGCGCTTCCCAAGTTGCTTCGACACCGGACCAGCTTGTCGTGATAGCGAGGAACGAAGTCCAAAGGTTGGTAAAGGAGCGGCCCAAATTGGATGCCGCGCCGGCCGAGGAGGTGAACTGGGAGCCGCCGACAGCCAGTCCCATTAGAACGATGCTGATTGCCCAAAGGAGTGTGCGAAGGGACAGTACGTTTGTCAAATAGAGGCTAGACTTGCTCCTATCGGCTGCAACTTCGCGAGTAACCAAGGTCCCCAGGCCGTAGCGACTCAGGATTTCGAAAATGCCGTAGACGGCGATCACCCAAGCATATTGTCCGGTCCCCTCCGGCCCCAGTATGCGTACGTAGAGCATTGCGAAGACGAAGTAGATTACTCTGTTAGCCAGGTTGAGGCCCATGGGTACGACCGAATTCTTGGCGACGGTACGGGCTGCGCCGGCGGTTGCTTCCGGGCGGTAGAACCGGCCCCACGCCCACCACAACAGAAGCAAGAGGGAGAGCATGGTCGCCAGGAAAGTGATGTAGAGGCCGAGCTTGAAGCTCATGGGGCTGTAGGTGAAGCGGACGGTCCACTGGCCGCTTTCGGGGAGATAGACGGTACGAAACGCAGAATTCGCGCGGTGAATGGTCAACTCCTGCTCGTCATTCTCGCCGCCGCCGAAGGGCCGCAGGTAGGCGTTCCAACCGTGGAAGTAGGCGTCGGTGAGGACCAGCCAGCCTCTGTCGCTGAGATTGACATCAACGAAGACGGTGTTTGCCGTATAACGGCTGATCGAAGCGTCTGCAGTCTCCGGGCTGGACGGGACGAGAGCCTCGTTCGGCGACGGCGCCTCCTCTATGAAAACGGTTCTGCGCAGATCGGCGTCCAGGAGCGGATGCTCAGCAGAGGGCAGGACTACCGCCTCGGTTGCTATGAAAGCGCGGGGGAAGACTTCCAGGTTTTCGTATACTCGAAGGGCGTCGTCTTCGTATACTTTTCGCCAGGTGTTCGAATTGGGAACGACCAGCTCCGAAAAGATATATTTGACGCCGAGAAGGTCGAGCAGCGGATTTTCAAGCGCGGCAAATGGATTGTGGCGGTTTGATGAGTTTGCCGACGCGTAGATAGGCGCGAT
>VYDA01000317.1:1335-7640 GCA_009843665.1 Caldilineaceae bacterium SB0675_bin_29
CGCGATGCGGTTATAGAGCAGTTCGCCGCTCTGATCGGCGACGCGGTTCAACAGGTCTACATACTGTTTTGGAATGATTGAGTCGTAGCCGCGGATGTCCTGCCAACCGTAATACATGCCAACATTAGCGTTAAGAGTCTTGCTGCCGGGGCTATCGAAGGTGGTAAAACGGAATGGGGCAAAGTGGATTTCGATGTTCGGGCCTGTGTTCTCCTCCCGATTGATGAACTGCACAACCGGCGGCACAATTCTGAGGGGCGATAGGCCCGAGTCGGCTGCAGGGTTAAACCGGCCATGGACTGCGAAGAGATCGAGAGCGAGTAGGGCGACGAAGGAGTAGGGTAGCAGGCTGGCGAGACGCGCCTTTGTGGTCAGGCCTCCGGAGGCAGCGGCTGTTTCTTGTTCTGGTCCGTCAGCGTTGTGGGCGGTTCTGGACATTCGCCATAGGAGCAGCCCACTCACGAGGGCAAAGGCGCCGAAACGGGCAATGCCGACGCTCTGGTACCCCCAGAACATGCGGCCGTCGGCAAAGGCCGCTTGAGCCAGGTCGGATGCTTCCACGACCCGCTGCGCCAGGTTAATGAATGGTGAGGGAAGCAGGTAGCTGGCGACGACGGCAAGGAGTGCTATCAGACCCGCGGTAGATGCAGAGATTGCGAGAAAGACAGTTAGCCACTTGAGCCGGACCTGGAGCCGTCCGATTGCGAAGAGCCGCATTTCGCCTGTTTTCGAGCGGGAAGAGAGGGCCTGTTCCAGTCCGAGGCCACCCAGCAGCGCCATGGCGAGGGTGAAGGGAAATACCCATCTGAAGGGGCTGTGAAGCTGGTCCCAGCCGGGGAGGCCGTAGAACAGGAGAGCGTAGAGGGGCGTGCCGAAAGCGAAGAGCAGGGAGACCAGCGCCAGCGCGGCGAAGAGCAGGGCAGGCGCGCGCAGCTGCCGGTGAGCGGCGTGGGACGTCTCACCGCCTGCACGGAAAACGGATTGGGCGAGGGGGGCGCCGACCGCGAGCGCGGCCAGCAGCCAGGTACTGACGCCCAGATAGTTGCCGCCCTCGACGTAGTTCTTGATGCCCCAGAATACGGTATTGCCGGGCTCTCCCAGCCAGTTTACCGTTGCCGGCAGCCAGCGGAGGGCCCAGAGGTCGAACCAGTGGTGATGGCTGGGATTGCCGAAGAAGTCGGGAAGGAAGAATGTAAGGATGTGGCGGTCCGGCCAGGCCCATCCGACGATTTGCTGGTAAGACGCTGAGCCTTCGCGGAAGTTTTGCTGCACCAGCTCATACAGCGGCAGGAGCTGGACTGCTCCGGCGGCAAGGCCCAGAAGCGGGACCAGTAGAATCCAAGCAGCGATTTTGGCCAGCGCCTGCAGAGTTTGTCGATCGGTGCTTCTGCGGCAGGGCTGGTCAGGGGTCGCCACCGGCGTTGTGTGGTTGCGGGCGGCACCGCGTATTCTTCGCCATGCAACGAGGAGTCGCACAAGGGTATAGTTGCCCGCCACGAGCAGAGTGTAGTAGAGGAATTCGGGGTGGCCGGCGAGTACAACCATAGCGACAACGCCCACACCGACCACCACGTAGGGAATGGGGCGAAAACCGGTTGCCCCTTTTTCTTCCTGCTTCTGAATTGCCCTCTCTATTACGGCCAGCAGCAGCGGCAGCCAGGAGGCTGCGGCGATGACCATGGTGAAGACGACACTGACCACCATGAAGCCGCTAAACTGAAAGGCGACGCCACTGAAAAGGGCTGCTACCGGACGCAGCTTTAAGACGCGACCGAGCAGATAGGCGTTGGCGCCAGCGACTGCCAGTTGGATCGCAGTGAACCAACCGAATGCAACTTCGATGGGCAGGACGTAGAAGAGTGCGCTGAGAGGATAGGCTGTGCTGGCTTGACCGGCGGCGAAGAAGGGTGCGCCGGTAAACAGCTGCGGGTTCCAAAGCGGAAGCTCACCTTGCTGCAGTGTTCGGCGCACATGCAGTTTCCAGACTGCATTTTCCAGAACGAGGTCGCTCAGCAACTCGTTGTGCGGCGCGATATCCGGCAGCATTGATTGCCAGGGCTCGAACCGATATAGGTTGTCATAGGGCAGCAGTGTTTTTCCGGTGAACAGAACCGGGCCGAACCAGATTAGCGGTAGGACAGTCAGGAAGGCGAGGGCGAGCAGGTCGGGGCGGAAACGTCGTAGCCGGTGCATTACGTTGGCGAGGCGGCGTCGCGGCATCTAACGGTGGGGGGCAGGCCGGCCGCTGCTCATGACGGGGCGGGGCTGGGACAGCGGTTCTCTGGCGCCTGAAACGCGCTTGCGATGCCGCAAGAGAAGCTCCCAGACGCGCCAGACCGACTCCAGTTTGACCGATACATTCATTTTGCTCTGACCGACTCGGCGATCTTCAAAGTGGATGGGCAGTTCGATGATGTGGAACCCAAGTTTTTCGCTGAGATAGGCCATTTCGACCTGGAAGATGTACCCATTGCTTCTAATCGTGTGCAGCCCGATATCCTGCAGGGCGCTGCGCTGCCAGAGCTTGAAACCGGCTGTCATGTCGCGTACGCGAATCTTCAGGATGGTGCGGCAGTATATGTTGGCCCATTTGCTTAGGAGACCTCGCCACCAGCTCCAGTTCTCATCCAGTGTCCCTCCCGGCACATAGCGGCTGCCGATGACGACGTCCATGCCTGTGGCGTAAACCACGCCGAGCATCTGCAATATGTAGTTCGGCCTGTGGCTGAAGTCGGCATCCATCTGTACAACGAATTCCGCCCCGTCGGAGAGGGCGCGCTGGAATCCGGATACATAGGCCGTGCCCAGTCCTCCCTTCTGGGGGCGATGAATGACCGACATCCGTGGGTGGACCTGGTTGAAGCGCTGCGCCAGACTGTCGGCAAGGCGACCCGTGCCGTCAGGAGAGTCGTCATCACCGATCACCAAACGCAGATTCGTCAGCGGCAAAGAGAAAAGGGCATGGACCAGCTCCTCCAGATTGGCGGCCTCGTTGTAGGTAGGGACAACGACGCCAATTGCTGCGTGCCGCCAACCGGGGGAATCCAAGTTCAGGGTTCCGGCGCCGGGAAGATCGTTCCCATATTCTGTAAGCGGAACCTCCTGGAGGTCATTGGAGGCCAAATCGGGGTGCGATGGTTTGGCTTGTGGCTCAGGCCTGTTTTCAAGACCGTTCATTTTGCTTTCGGAGAAAAATGACTGGTAACGGCACGATTACTCTACGTATGCTGAACAGCTGCCATTCGTGCCCAAGGGGAAGGCAAGAAGGACGACTTCCATTAGAACACAACTGTTGTCAATCTGCCACAACATCGCTATACTGGAGGTCGAAAAAAGCGTGCATATCATTGGCAAATGTTTCGGCGGCCAGTTTCGGGCCGCCGAAAACTTCCTCACCCGACGTCGTCAGTCAAGAGAGATGCAGGATTCATGAACAGAGGCGAATCCAAGGATGATTAACGCCGAGAGGTTACAAAGCAGAGCGGGCCATTTGCCACAAGCAAGAACGTTGTTCCGGGTCATTGGGCGGCAAAGAGTGGTATTAACGTGCGTCATTCTGGGGCTTTGCCTGGCCACGCTGGCCGCGTGCGCGCCGATTCCTGCTGAGGACCCAAACCTGGTTGTGGAGCAGACCACCGCGGCGGTTGAAGTGGAGAACGACTTGCCGCCTGGGGTCGTGCCATTGGAGAGAGTCAATGGGAGCATCGTCTCGCAAGGAACTGAAGGGGACGAAGCAGGGGCAGGTGAAAGTGCTGTATCGGCCGTTCTGACTGTCCGTCGACCGAGAGCCAACATTCGAAGCGGACCCAGCATCGACTTTCCCGTAGTGGCCAGGGCGGTGGAAGGAGATACCTTTACGACAACGGGACGGACGGCTGACGGTTGGTGGCGCGTCTGCTGCTTCGACAACGAGGATGAGGGAGAAGTTGAAACACCCCAGACCGCCTGGATGTCTCAGATTGTAGTGACGCCCGACGAGGCCGCTGAAGCTTTGCCCAGTTTGATCCCACTTTTCCCGCAGGACCTTGCGGCCTCCTGGGATGTTCATTATGAGTGCGGTTCGCGGCGCTGCGCCGTCAATGAGTGCGCCGCGGTATCCAGAACGGAGATACACAACGATCGAGATCTTCGCTGGTTAGCGATCAATCGGATCGTTACCTGGGAGGAGTCGTGCGGAGAAGATTCGACCTGGCCACACCAGATAGACCGAATCGAGGGCACGGAGCGCTATCCCAACTCGACAGGTCTGTTCTTCTTCAACTACTGGCTTGGGCCCCGCCCAGGAATTGCCAACGCGCTATTCCACCTGGAAAGTGGAGAAGAGATAGAGGTCTGGTGCAGCGATGAACAGATAGCCGAAGTCGCGGAGGAAAGCGGTTGGACGACGGTCTACAACGGCCTGACTTGCCACGACGTCCGAACCGGAATGCTTGTTTCGATGCAATACACCAAGCGATGGTTTTTCACCGGCGAATTTGAAGGTGACCAGTACGACCGCGCCTATTTCGGTGATTTCGAAGTGTACAAAGTAAAGCTGGATCAGACGAACGCGCTGCTAGCGATAGTCAATGCAAGGGCTGCCGAGTAACATGACTTGACGTACCGACCTCAGCCAAATAGTCTCCGCCCATCTGCTGGCCCGGCCGAAGCCGGGCCTTGCTGTTTCCTGCTTCCGCAACGGTTTGCCCTAGCAAGATATGGGACTGAATCCCTTCTTTACAAGATAGTCTTCCAGTTCTCGTTTCGCTCTGTCGGCGTAGGCAGCGTACCTTTGACGCTTATTGCGGACGCGTTCGGGGAGAGGGGGAAGCAGTCCCATGTTCGCCTTCATGGGTTGAAAGTCGTCAGCCAAGGCGTGTGTGATGTAGTGAAAGAGGGCCCCAGACATAGCGGCGCGAGGCAGCTGCAGGGGGGGCTCATCTGATAGCAAGCGCCCCATATTGATCCCGGCCAGAAGGCCTCCCAGCGCGCTGCCCACATATCCTTCGGTGCCGGTAATCTGGCCGGCGAAGAAGAGGTCGTCTCTGTCTTTGAATTGAAGCGTCGGTCGCAGAAGTGTAGGGCTGTTGATGAATGTATTGCGGTGCATCTGCCCGAGACGCACGAACTCGGCATCCTGGAGGCCCGGAATCATGCGCAGGATTTCGGCTTGTGCGCCCCATTTCACGTTTGTCTGGAAACCGACAAGGTTATAAAGGGTACCGGCGACATTGTCCTGCCGGAGTTGGACGACGGCGAAAGGGCGCTGCCCTGTATTGGGATCACGCAGCCCGACAGGCCGCATTGGCCCATAAGCAAGAGCGTCCCTACCTCGCTGGGCCAGCGCCTCGATCGGCATACATCCTTCGAAGTAGCGCTCGAGCTCCTTGTCTGCGCCAGACAGTTCCAGCTTGGGAGCGTCAAGCAGCGCGTCGACAAATGCCTCGTACTCGGTCTGATTCAGGGGGCAGTTGAGGTAATCGCCATCGTCGGTCCCTTCGGCGCCTGCCTTGTCCCAGCGGTTGCGGCGAAAGGCGATCGAAGTATCAATACTCTCCGCGGCGACAATGGGGGCCATGGCGTCGTAAAAGTAGAGGTAGGGGCCGGTGAGTGACTGGACGGCTCGGGTCAGGGCGTCGCTGGTCAGCGGGCCGGTGGCCAGTATCGTCGGGCCATCGGGAATGGCCGTCACTTCCTGGCGGAGCAACTCAATATGGGGGTTCGAGGCAATGCTGCTGGTGATCTCCTGTGCGAACTCGTCACGACCGACGGCTAGGGCCTGTCCGGCGGGCAGAGCGTGTTTGAATGCAGTGCGAATTACGAAGCTGCCCATGCGCAGCATTTCGTTCTTGAGCATGCCCAGGGCCCGGTCAGGCAGTGTGCTCCCCATGGAATTTGAGCAGACCAGTTCAGCCAAACGGTCGGTGACATGGGCGGGTGTTTGCCGCACCGGACGCATCTCATAGAGACGGACGGAGAATCCCCGTTGCGCCAACTGCCAAGCGGCTTCGGTGCCTGCCAGTCCACCTCCTACAACCGTAACTGTCTTGCCCATTTTTCGCTCTGGATGGATAATGAAACGCTGTTCAGAAAGGGAGTGCCGAGGTTTCCTGTAATGGGGCCCCAGTGCGCTCGGCTTGTGCGCGGCAGGAACGATATCGGTAGCTGCGCCCCTGTTGCAGTATCGTGCAAGTTTACCACCAACCAGCAAGGCGCCAAAGAAATTCAAGATGAATGTAGTCGACCTGATCACCAAAAAGCGTGACGGCGGCGAGCACAGTGCCGCTGAGTTGGAATTCCTGATGGAGGGAATCGTTCAGGGGACA
>VYDA01000317.1:7650-9598 GCA_009843665.1 Caldilineaceae bacterium SB0675_bin_29
CAATACCCGACTACCAGATTGCGGCCTGGGCGATGGCGGTCTACTTTCGAGGAATGACAACGGTGGAGACGACTGCGCTCACGCTGGCAATGGCCGCCAGCGGGGAGACACTCGATCTGCGGGCGCTGGCCCGTTCAGACAAGCTAATCGTGGACAAACATTCCAGCGGCGGCGTCGGCGACAAGACAACCTTGACGGTAGGGCCGATCGTGGCGGCCTGCGGATTACCGGTAGGCAAAATGAGCGGCCGCGGGCTCAGTTTTTCGGGGGGAACGATTGACAAGCTGGAGGGGATTCCGGGTTGGAGCGCCAGTCTGACTACGGAACAGTTTCGGCGTCAGCTGAGGGAGGTGGGACTGGTCGTGGCGGCGCAGACGGCCACGCTTGCCCCGGCTGACCGGCTGTTGTATGCGTTGCGGGATGTCACCGGCACGGTGCCCAGTTTGCCTCTCATTGCAGGAAGCATCATGAGCAAGAAGCTGGCTGCCGGGGCCGACGCCATCGTGCTGGACGTAAAGTGCGGGCGAGGGGCCTTCATGGAATCGCTGGCCGAGGCCAGGGAGTTAGCCGGGCTGATGGTCTCGATCGGCAAGGGCGCGGGGCGCCGGGTGACGGCTCTGGTCACGGCGATGGACCAGCCACTGGGTCGGGCGGTGGGCAACATCCTTGAAGTTCGGGAGGCGATTGATACCCTCAGAGGAGGAGGGCCCCCTGACTTTCAGGAGTTAACACAGGAAGTGGCGTCGGAGATGCTGCTGCTGGGCGACCCGGAATTCCACAGCGAAGAAGAGGCCGGCGGGTACGAGGACGGGCGCGATGCATCGAGGCGTAGAGTACAGGAGGCTATCGATTCCGGGGAGGCCTTTGCCAAGTTCGTTCAGTTTGCGGCGGCCCAGGGAGGCGATGCGGATGCAGTCGAAAGCCCCAGGCAGCTGGCCGGTGCCCCGGTGACAGTGGACGTGCGCGCGAAGCAGGACGGTGTTGTCACAGGATTGGATGCGCGAGCGGTGGGCCTTGCCGTGGTAGCGCTAGGAGGGGGCCGTCAACGAAAGGGTGAAGAAATCGACCATCGCGTCGGCGTCGTCCTGGAGTCGAAAGTGGGTGACAAGGTTGCGGACGGGGATCTACTGTGTACGGTTCACGCGGGGGATGCGGATGCCGGCCATTTCGCGGCGGATCGTGTTTACGACGCTTACCTTTTTTCTGATGCAGTCCGTTCAGGCCGGGTCGAAGAGGATGCGGTAACAGGTGTAGAGGAGGTCCGGGTCGAGAGGGATGCAATGGCCAGAGGGCAGGAGCCGTCGATCGTATTGGACCGGATCACCAGTTGACGCTCTGCCTTTGCGCTACTACAGACCTGTACATGTTAAGGGTCGACGCGCCGATTGTGAGCCAGTTGTATGAGCGTGTGACCTCTTGGAGTGCACGAGCCCGCATGGCCTGGGCCTGAACGGGGTCAGTGAACAGCTGGTCAACCGCCCACGCGATACTTTGCGTATCGTTGACCCGCACGGTGAGGCCTGTTCGGCGGTGGTCGACGACCTCGGCCAGCCCGCCGACCTGGCTGGCGATCACGTTGCAGCCGGCGGCCATGGCCTCAAGAGCAACGATGCCAAAAGGCTCGTAGAGGCTGGGAAAGACGGCTGCATCGACGCTGCGATAGAGACAGTCCCGCATGTCACTATCGATAAACCCCAATAGCTCCACAGCATCACCGATTCCCAACTCATCGACCAGCGGCTGTAACTGCTCACTGTTTCTGCCTGCCACCAAGAGACGCACATTGGGATGTTTTTCGCGAATGGAAGGGAGCGCCTGCAGCAACACCTGCACGCCCTTTTCCGGCGTAATGCGTCCGACGTAAAACAGCAGCTTTTCCCCGAATGGCGCGAATCTGCCTTTCAATTCCCAAATCCGCTCCTCCGAGCAGGACTGAAAAGGCGTGACG
>VYDA01000527.1:0-1717 GCA_009843665.1 Caldilineaceae bacterium SB0675_bin_29
GGGCAAGGTGATCAAAGTCTTCAGGGCATTTCTGCCGGATGGCATCAATGCGGCGCGCTGCTTCTGCGGCCAACGGCTTACGCCCTCCGTCTGGCCTGTAGGCTAGGCCGCGCTGAGCGGCAAGCGACTCAAAATACAGTTCCTTGACATGGACCTCGGCGCGGACATCCGACCAGCGCCATTCACTGGGCAGATCCAGGCCCGCCAGGACCCACGTTTCGATCTCCTCCCACGCGTTGGCGGCCAGAAAATCGATTGCGGCATTGTATAGCGATTCCAGTTGATCGAGTCTCTGACGCTTGCCTATTTCGCCATCGCGATCGACACAAAGTATAAGAATATCCGTCATTCCTCTGTATCGCTCCACGATTTCCAACATGCGTTCCGAGTTCAGTGCTTGAGCGATGCCGCGCAGACGTGGGTTTGGGCACACTCGAACCCGTGCCCTGGGCTTACCGATGGACTGGAAGAGACGCTCGAAAATCGGTTTCAGAATGTGCTGGTCCTTCTCAAAATCCTCCGGGATGATGAGGACCCGCACTTCCCCGCCTTTTCGTCATACCCCTCGGTAAAGGCGAGAGCGTCCTCCATCCACCCGCCGCTAAGGAGATTGCTCAGCCCTTGGGACTTGCGCAACTCCCCTGCGCGCGGCAGTTCGGCGACAGGGCGAATGATGGCGTCGTCCGCATTTTCAAGGCGGCAGACTACGGAAGTGTTCTTGAACGTCTCATCGTTCATCAACGTCAACAGATCCGGCGAATGGGTGGTGGTGATGACCTGAATCCCCTGCTTTGCGGCCTGCTTTTCGATCAGTTCCAGAAGTAGCCACTGTCGCGCGGGGTGGATACCGTTGTCGATCTCTTCAAAGAAGTAGAGACCGTCCGGATTCGGCCCGAGCAGCGTGACCAGCACGGCGAGAAAACGCAGCATGCCGTCCGATGCAGCGTAAGCGGAAACCCTTCTATCGTTCGCTTCCAGGAAGACGAGATGCACCCTGCCGGATGGGTCGGTGGGAAATTCGAAGTCCCGCACATCCATTGACGTCAACTCGCGCATCCATTCGACCAGCGTCTCCTTGCGCTGTGGGTCTTTGCAGATCGCCTGCAAAACGGTTGGCAGGTGCTCGCCGCGATCGCCAAGCACGGTTTGGCCGGGGAGTGCAGGCTCCCGCATGCGACTTGGCACTAAATCCAGGAAACGCATACTGGAGAAGCTTCGTGTGACATTTCGAACAAAGGAACTGTGCTCGTCCGAGAGAGCCTTTGCCCCAGAAATCTGGTTCAACCCTGGTTTGTCTGTCCTCAACTCAACGCCGTTACGGTTACTCCTCTTTGAAGCGCCTTTTACCTTGTAAAGAAGCTGTTGCCCTTCGCCCAGGCGAAGAAGAGGGGGGTCTCCAGGATCTGTTCGGGTCGAATAGATGCTTGTTGCCGGAAGCTTTAGGCTTTCTGCTGTCACCTGAAAGGCCCCGTTCTTGTTCTCATCCCTGCCGACTTCGATCGTATAGATTAGATCCGCCACCTTGACCTGAAGCGAAAACGCAGACTGGCCGAAGCGGATAATTTCAGTCATTGCGCCGCGCACGCCAGCCCATTCGACTTGGCCGCCAGTGCCATATTTTTCGCCGAAGATTTCCGCCAGCGTATAGCCGCGACCGATGCCGTGCAGAAAGCGGAACGCGTCGCGAATGTTGCTCTTGCCGCTGGCGTTGGCACCG
>VYDA01000527.1:1727-9585 GCA_009843665.1 Caldilineaceae bacterium SB0675_bin_29
CAGTGAACGGGCCGACGCGCAGCGTCTCGTCGGCGAAGTTCTTGAAATTGACAAGTCGAACTGAGGTGATCATGGCGCTTCTCCAGGTCCAGACCGCCTGCCGGTCCGGAAAATCATATCACGGGACCAAGGGCGAATGATAATGGACATGCAGATTGTCTATCGTCCAGTGTAACTGTCAGGAGGAAGTGAGGTTGGAGGTAGGCGATTTTCAAGTACAGAGTCACGCTCCTTTCAGCGTAATTGACTTTCGCAGAACTGGCCCGCCAACTGTAAATTGCGCGCTGTCATTCTGGGATGCTCTCCACAGCAAGCTGATGTTGGCAGATGTATCGGGGTGCGGTACACTATCGTATGATTCAGACATTTCGGCACCGAGGGCTTCGACTGTTGTATGCGCGCGGGGACTCCAGCAGAGTACGTGCTGACCAAGCGCAACGGATAGCACTTGCTTTGGCGGATCTTGACAGCGCCAGCAAACCTTCAGACCTCGACCTACCAGGCTATCGGCTTCATCCCCTGAAAGGAAATCTGAGGGGATATTGGAGCATTTCAGTTTCCGCCAATTGGCGAATCATCTTCCGTTTCGAAGATGGTGACGCCTACGATGTCGACTTGGTCGACTACCACTGACACGAGCTGACAATCATGGCTATGAAGAATCCACCGCATCCTGGCAGCAGCATTAAGGAAAACTGTCTGGACCCGCTTGGCCTCAACGTCACTGAAGCGGCAAAGGTGTTGGGCGTGGCCCGTCATACACTTTCAAGGGTACTGAACGGCCACGCGGGCATCTCGCCGGAGATGGCTATTCGCCTGGAGAAGGCCGGATGGTCGAACGCCAGGTTCTGGCTGCAGCGACAAACCGCCTATGATCTGGCGCAGGCGCGCCGAAACGAAGATCAGATCAAGGTCGAGCGCTACCGGCCGCATGCAATCTGATTGAGAAGCAGGTGGCTTTCCCCCACTCCTCTCTCGTCTTGACTCTCTCCTCAGCAGTTCCAGTTTGCCGTTTGGTCTGAATTGGTAAACACTGCACCTACGCAGCGTGTCAGAACCGCCGCGCCATCCAACCACCACTCCCAACGCAGGTAACCATGACAAACGAGACCCAATCCTCACCGGTAGCAACCTTCCGCGCCAAGATGGCGGGGGGCGATATCTGTATCGGCGCATCGATCACGCTGACCGACCCGCACGCGACCGACGCGCTCGGCGATTCGGTCGACTTCTTCTGGATCGACCTGGAGCACAGCATGATGAGCGCGGAGGCGCTGGGCGGACATTTCCTGGCGGCGAAGGCGCGCAGCAGGCCGGCGTTGGTGCGCGTGCCCGGCAGCGGCACCCCCTTCATCAAGCCGGTGCTGGACGCGGGCGCGGACGGCATCATCGTGCCGCAAGTGCGCTCGGCGGCTGAGGTACAGGATGTGGTCAACAGCTGCCGCTACCCGCCCCTGGGCGAGCGCGGCTATGGGCCGCGCGTACCCGCCAACTACGGGCGCGACGGCGGCAACGCCTACACCGAGCGGGCCAACCGGGAGATCTTCGTGGCCGTCCAGATCGAGAACGCGGAGGCTTTCGCCGCGCTGGACCACATCCTGGCCATCGAAGGGCTGGACTCGATCGCGCTGGGGCCCTGGGACCTCTCGGCGTCATTGGGGCTGCTGGGCGACATGGAGCATCCGACCGTGATCGAGGCGGTGGACAGCATCATCGCCCGCACGCGGGCAGCCGGTCTGTTCGTGGGGGCCGGCATGGCGCCCGACGCGCGCTTTGCGCTCGGTATGGCGAAACGCGGTGTGCAGTGGCTGCAGGTGGGCGACGACTGCGGCTACATGATCCTGGCGATGGACCAGATCACGGCGGAGGTGCGGAGTCAGTACAGCAGTTCCTAGTTTTCAGTTTCTAGTTTTTAGTTGATGGGAGGCGGGAGCTTTTTAGGTGTGACATGTCAAGGAGACAATGATTCAACTCTCAGAAGCGCCACTGCTCACGTTCCATAAATCCTTCAAAATCTGTCCAGTCGACCCCGAAATATTCACACACATTCGGAATCTTCGGAGCGTTGGGCGTATGTCTCTCGGTCGTTACTACACAACCGTTATCCAGTCATCTGGCCCGCGATATGACGAATGGATCAGCGACCGGCCTTCCCCGCATACGTTCCTTTTTTCGAAGCATGTCCTGAAAATGATCGACACTGAATATATCCCTGACGGCTTCTAATTCCGTAACAGTTGGCGTCACGAATACTTTTCTCCGATTCTGTTTGGCCCATTCCGCCAGGTCGTCACCATACCCCTCCACCTCATTACTGACCTCTCGCGTCGAAGTTATGCGACCGTTCTCAACCATTCCATCGAAATTATTCCAAAGAGAAGGAAAGCGTTCGCGATAATAGTGACGGAAAAGATCAATCAGCGGACCACTATCGAACACATAAACTGTCACGCGGCCGTCCCCTGCTTGAACAGCCACTCTTCCATTCCAGGGACGCTCCTCGGTTTCACATCCAGATAGTCAGCGGCCTGTTCTATCGATATACGCCCCTTGTGGTAATTGCTGAAGACGGTTTCGATATACTTTTCGCCCAGGTAGGCGCCCCGGGTCAGATAATAATCACCACCGGCGCCGCTGTTTTCTATTCGCTGACTCCGCCACTGCCGCGTCTTCTCTTCGTACTCCTGCTGACTAACCCGGCCCCAGTCCAGCAGCCGCCGCAGAATGGTCTCCCGGCTCACACCATACAATTCAGCCCAGTCCCCAATCGCGACATCATGAATGGGCTTACCCACAAGCCGCGCTTGAAAATCCCCAGATGGCACCAAAAACTCGGCGGCAAATTGATTGCAGAGTATTTCTATGCGTCTGTTGTTGCCGGTGAGATATTCGTTTTAGTCATCATGCCGCGTATCCACCCCGCCGGTATGCATCAACAGATGTGCCAACTCATGGAACAAGGTGAAGATTTGCCGATTCTTGGCCTTGTTGTTGTTTACGTAGATGACGGGAAAATCCATGTCGTACAGGCAGAAGCCGGAAAAAGTACTTTCCGTGCTGTCAACCTTCTTCTTTCCTGGTGGATTGAAACTGTCCTTGAATACGAAAACACCGTGTTCTTCCAGAACCGTTCGCCAACGCTTGAGCGCATCATCTTCACTGCCCAAACTCTGTTGTTCTGCCAGATCGATGCGCAGATAGGCCCGGACCTGGTCCGCCATTTCGCTTACTTCGACAGAGGGCGCGAAGTTCAAGTCGCGCAGTATCTGGCGGTTTGCCGGATTCACTCCTTCATACAGTTCAGCAAGGTTCAGTTGAAACACTCTGGCCCTGCGCAGCAGAAAAAGGATACGCGGGGGCATACGCTGCAGTTCCTGCTCCGGCAGAGTACGAAACGATTGCTCAACGGCATCCTCATCCGGGACATCGGGAAAGAAGAATAGAGCGACCGGACGCTTATAGATGTCGTAAGCGAGTCTTTCCAACTGGATATAGGTCGGAGACTCGTCGCCGCGCTCCCAGGCTTCGATATCCGACACTTTCTTGTTCATGCGCCCCGCCACCTCTTCCAGCGAAAGTCGCATGCTGTCACGCGCCCAGCGAAGCACATCGGGATTAACGGGGATCGGGCCGCTCATGTCGTCACCTCCGTAACCGCCTCCATACCAATGCCCAAAGTTTGCCTCTGCTATTCTACCATGTCTACCAATCCGGAATCTCCACCATCTGGCCCCCTTTCAGGGCACTTTCATGCGCGCACATGCCGGGGAGCGCCATCCTGAGCGCGGCGTGGATGTCGAGCGGGGGTGGGGTGTCGTCGCGGATGCAGGCGACGAAGTCCTGGATCATCATGTACTCGGCGGTGCCGTGGCCGCCTTGCGTCGCTTCGGGCGGGGCGTCGGTGACATTCTCTGTGATCGGCATCTCGATCATGTTGTTCAGATGCGGCACCGAATCCAGCCACACGTTGGTCTGTAGCGGGCTGGTCGGCGGGCGCGAGGTCTCGAGGACGCCGTCGGTGCCGTAGATCGAGTAGTAGTGGAACATGGGCTCGCGGGTGATGCCGAATGCGACCAAGATCTTGATCGCGCCGCCGCTGGCCGTCTGCAAAATGGCCACTTCGGTGCCGGACTTGACGCGGACGGGCAGGTCCCCGGTGCCGCTGGTGACGCTCATGCCGCTGGCGGCGACGCAGCGCTCGCCCGTCACTTTGAGCAGCGGGCCGAGGCTGTGGGTGCAGTAGTGGATGGGCGGCATCGAGGCGCGCCAGGTGGGTGAGCCGTCGGCCTGGCGCAGCAGATGGCGCGTGTCGTGGATGTACTCGGCCTCGGCGTACATGAAGTCGCCCAGCAGGCCCCGGCCCCACATCTCCCGCCAGCTCAGAATATGGGCCCAGTAGCAGCAGTTCTCGGCCAGCATGAACTTCTGGCGCGGGTGGGCCTGCACCGCGGCGAGAATCTGACGGCATTCATCGATGTTGGCTGCGAGGGTGACCTCCTGCAGGACGTGGCAGCCGGCCCTGAGCGCGGCCACGGTGTGCTGGCAGTGCAGGGGGACCGGGGAGGCCACGAAGACGATATCGAGCCCGTGCGCCAGCATGTCGTCGTATACGCTGTACTGGCGGGCCTGCGGGAAGAGCGCGCCGAACCGGTCCAGGGCGCCGGCGTCGATGTCGCAGCCAGCGACCACGTCGCAGTCGGGCATGAGGTCGAAGACACGCGCGGGGCCGAGACCGCGGTACAGCCCAACAACGCCTACGCGATAGTTGCGCATAAGGAAACTCCTTTCAAAGGAGAGGAGTGAATGAAGAGGAGAGAGGAATGAGAGCTGCTTGACCGCTTCTCATATCTCTCTGCTCGTTTCTTAGCTCACGCCGGCGGTGGCCTGATGCAGGCGTGCGGCGCAGTCGATGCGGCGGCCGGTCGCCATGGATTCCTGCGCGGCGAAGGGGATGATCATGCCGGTCAGGATGGAGCGCGGGTCGTAGGGGCCGGCTGGGTTGGACCGGAGCCAGGCGACGAAGTCACGGTGGATGCGGAAGTCGGCGCCGCCGTGTCCGCCGACGGCCGGCGGCAGTTCGACGGCTTGCGGCTCCCCGTCGTTGCGCCAGAGCGTCACCGCCGCGGGCGTCTGGCCTGCGCGCCTGCTGTGCATCACGACTTCCAGCTGTCCTTCGGTACCGTTGACAATGTAGCGCCGCTCGTAATCGGGCCCGGCAGTGGTGAGATGGAGGGTGTAGAGGATGCCGTTGGAGAGCAGGCCGGAGATGGAGCAGGAATCGCCGGCGGTCATGGGCCTGTCGTCGCCTTCGGTCCAGATGTTGCGCGTGATCGTGGCGGTGCAGTCCACGACCTCTGCGCCGAGGCAGTGCTGGATGGTGTCGGTGTCGTGGGTGAGCTTGCCTTCGACCAGGGTGGAGGAGGGCGGCGTTCTGAAATGCGACCAGACGCCCTGCGACCAGCGGTTGCCGGTGTTGACGTGCCCGAGCACGCTCTGGATGCGGCCGAGGCTGCCCTCGTCGATGATGCGCTTCATGGCGAGCGTGGCGGGAAAGCGGCGCAGGTTGAAGCCGATGAAGAGGGGGTATTGATTGCGGACCACCTCTTGATACAGCTCTACGGTTTGCTCCCAGGTGAAGGCCACAGCCTTCTCGAGGAAGACGGGAATGCCGCGTTGCAGCGCGGCCAGCGCATGTTCTACATGGTCGACGGCGTAGCTGCCGACGAGTACGAAGTCGAGGTCGGGCGTACCGGCCAGCATCTGGCGGTAGTCCTTGTAGAAGGAGGGGCCGAAGCGTTCCTCTTCTTCGGCGGTGGGGTCGCGCGGGTCGGCCACGGCGACGCAGCGAACGGTCGCTTCCTCCATCGCTTCGAGGCTCTCCATGTGGTAGCGTCCGCGGCGGCCGAGGCCGATGACTGCGAAACGATATGTTGGTATGGTCATATCTGCGCCTTTCTTCTGGATCTGTCTATCATTTTACCCTGTACGTAACTACTAAGCCTTGTTCTGTGTGTGTTCTGTGTGTTCAGTGTGCGGTCTGTCTGGGCGGAATGTACCGTCAGTATTTCTGTAGCGGGCTCGCGATGGTCATAGCGGTGAACGTTGGGTATATATGGGAGTTGCCTCGCCTGTCTTGCCTGCGCTGGCACGTACTCGGAATGTGCCAAGACGCGGGGTGGGGGGGGTGGAAGCCCGGCCGCCGCGAGACGGCAACTTCATATTAGCCACACACTCGCTACGGTGCGGACAGGACCGGGGGCGTTGCGGGGGCGGAGCCCCCGCACAAGGGAGGGCCGAATAGGCCCGACCGCCCAGAAGAGCGGTGGTCAGTGGTTAGTGGCCAGTCGTCAGAGAGGTCGCTTCCCCTGCCCCTGTGTTGATCGCGGAATGGCTATGGCTTAGTAGTTGCCCCTGTACGAGTTTATCCGAATTCAATCCTGTAGTACACTCTGATAGCCCTATGAAGTTCCATTATTATCCTGACACGGATTCCCTCTATATTGACCTCTCTGAAAGACCGAGTACGGATTCAACAGAGGTCGCCCCGGGCGTCATTTTGGATTTCGATGAGAGCGGCCAACTTGTCGGCTTCGATATCGACCATGCCAGTAAAGTTGCCAATCTGTCAACGCTCGAAGCGAAGTCACTGCCGGTCCAGTCGATAACGCTCGTCTAGTTCAGAGCCCTGTCTTCGTGCATATTCTTCATATGAAGCTGCTGCATCTCACCCGTTGCCGATGGCGCGCAGGTCGGCGACCACGCCCTGTGCTTCGGCTTCGTAGAGCTTCCAGATGACGCGCAGGCTTTGCAGGCTGCGGCGGGCGTCGGTGAGGGGTTGGCGGGCGTGCTCCAGGCAGTCGACGAAGTGGATCAGCTCGTTCTCGAGATGCTTGCCCACGGGTGCCTGAAACAACAGCTGCTCGCTGCCTTTCTCCACTTCAAGCGCGCCCCGGTGAAGGAACAGTTTCCCCTGGCTGATCTGTCCTTCCAACATGCCCTCGGTGCAGTGGGCGTGGAATGAGTATTTGAGGCGCGTGCCCTTGGCGCCCCATGTACCGAAATGGTAGCCGAGCGCGCCGTTGGCGAATTTGAGCGAGACGTTGGATGTGCCCTCGCCTTCCATCCAGGGCGTGCCGAAATTGGTGCCGATATGGGTGCCGGAAACGGGCTGCCCCATCCAGGCGAGCAGGATGTCGATATAGTGGCAGCCGTGGCTGAAGAGCTGGCCGCCGCCGAGCGTCTCTTTGCGGTGCATCCAGCTGCCCGGCTCGCCCTGCGTATGCTGCTCGGTCCAGATCGAAAGCTGGAAGAGGTCGCCGTAGGTTCTGGCCTTGAGCAGGCGCTCCATCTCGACGACGATCGGGTGAAAGCGCATGCAGTAGGCGACCATCAGGGTGCGGTTGGCCTGCTCGGCGGTCTCGATCAGGTCCAGACATTCGGCTTCCGAGTTGGCCAGCGGTTTCTCCATCAGCAGATGTTTGCCGCGGCGCAGCAGGTCGATGCCGATGGGATGGTGGAGGTGGTGGGGCACGGCGAGGATGGCGGCGTCGATATGGTCGAGGATTTGGCGGTAGTCGGCGGCGACGGTGTCGCAGCGCATCAGGTCGGCGGTCGCTTGGGCGCGCGGCAGGTCCGGGTCGACCGCGGCGGTGAAGAGGGCGCGGCCCTGCAGTTTCTCGAAGGCGGCGCGGTGGGACTGGCCCATGCCACCGCAGCCGATCAGGCCGATGCGGATCATGGCTGCAGCCGCCGGGGGTCGGTCGTCAGAAAGCGGCCGTACGCCACCGACCTACCCCTTGATTCCGGTACGCGCGATGCCTTGGATGAAGTGCTCCTGGCCGATGAAGAACATGACGAC
>VYDA01000059.1 GCA_009843665.1 Caldilineaceae bacterium SB0675_bin_29
CGTACTGCCCGCGGCCACGGTCACCCTTGTACCCGGCCAGCGCACACTTGAAACGACCGTACTTCTGACCGCCGATCCGCAGCTCGAAGCCTCCGACCTCGAACAAGGACTGTTGTCGGCCCGCCTGATCGAGACGACGGTTGAAGCAACAGGAACTGTGTCCACGACCGGCAGCGGCTGGTCCGAGGTGGAGCTGGCCCAGGGAATGGTAGTCTTTACCAACCAGACCAACCGCACCGTGCGAATCCCGGCCGGCACGATCGTCTCAACCAGCACCGGCGACGACGTCGACTTCCGCATCCTTGAGGATCTTGAGATCCCTGGCCCCCTTGGTACCCAGGCTGAGGTCGAAATAGAGGCAACCGAGCCGGGTATCCTCGGCAATGTTCCCAGCAACAGGATTACAACGGTCGCCGGCGGTCTCCGTACCCGCGTACGCGTAACCAATCCCGAGGCCACCTCGGGCGGGGCCAATACCCGCGTGCGATTGGTCACGCAGGAGGACAGGGACAGGCTGCTTGACCAGGTCTACAGCGGGATTCGGGAGGTGGCCTATGAGAGGCTGTCTGTGGAACTGGGTCCGGATGAATGGATGCCCGAAGACACCATTCTTACTTACATCACTGCCCAGTTTTTCGACCAGTTCAACGATGAACCTGCCGACGAGCTCAACCTCACTCTTCGAGTGCTGATTCAGGGAAGTGTGATTAACCGGTCGGAGTCTGAAGAAGCGGCAATGGTGGCCCTGCGCGCCCAAGTGCCCGAACGCGGCCAGCTCGTCGCCGAATCGATCAAATTCACGGTCGAACCCAATACGGTCGTTACCGGGCGCACCCTGCGTTACTCAATGACCGCCAGCGGAAACTACGTCATACCCATCGAAGTAAGGGCCGTAAGCCGCGCGGTAACCGGTCTCAACACCGAAGAGGCGGCCCGCAGGCTGCAGGATGACTGGTTGCTGGCCAGGGAGCCGGAATTCTACCAGGATCCCGCCTGGTTCGGCACGCTCCCCCAGATCGCCAGTCGCATCCAGGTTCGGGTCGAGTTGAGCGAAGCCGCCCGCAGCGGGCAGTAGCCTCCTCTTGCTGATGACCCAGCCCAACCGCGCCAAACCTTCAGTGCCGCCGGGCAAAATCATCGCCCTCGACGTGGGCGACGCCCGCATCGGCGTTGCCACTTGCGATCCACTGCGCCTGACAGTGCGCCCACTTCGTACACTTCTCCGCCACAACCGCCGCACCGACTTTGACGCCCTCGCAAAAATCTACGCAGAAGAGGAGGCCGTGCTGGTCGTCTGCGGGCTGCCCTACAACATGGACGGCAGTGAAGGCCCGCAAGCACACAGGATCCGCAACTGGGCGGCGCGCTTCACCCGCGCCCTGCGGAACATCCTCGGCGACGACGTACCCCTCGTACTCTGGGATGAGCGTCTCAGCAGCTTTGCCGCTAACGAGTGGATTGCCCAAGAAGGACCGCACCCGGCCGGGCAGGACGCGATTGCCGCAGCGGTGATTCTACGCAGCTATCTGGATGTTCAGAGGACCTGTCGATAACCAATCCCGCGTGTCACGCGGAGTTTCTTGAATTGTTGTGGCTTTGCGCAAATGGTAATCTGAGGAGGCGCCCAGCGAGACTTGGCCTCTTCAGCAAAGTACGTTCAAGCTCGGGAGAAATACTTGACAATAAGCACAGAGCACATCAGGCGCTGTATACAAACCCTCAGGACCGCATGGGACGGGCTTGAGCGGTACGAGGCCGGCGATGTGATGTACGAAATCTACCGTGCGGCTTGCGTAAAGGAGTTTGAACTCGTACTGGAGCAGAGCGGGCGGTTGTTCAAGAAAAAGCTCCGGCCCTACTTCGCCAGTAACCGGCAGGCGGACCAGCTCACTTTCCATGATATTTTTCGCTACGCCGCCAAGCACTGCCTGATCAGCGGCGACTCATGTGAACGCTGGCTGGAATATCGCGCAGTGCGCACTGTAACCGCGCAAGAGTATGGCGAACAGTTCGCAGAAAGAACGTTGGAGATTCTCCCGCAATTCGTCGCTGACGCTGAGGAACTGGTAAATGCAATCGGGGAGGGCCGGGATGGCTGACCGCCTCCACCTGAAACTAAGGCATCGCCGCATGCTTGAGGACATCCTGCATGCCCATGTGCCGGAAGTCGAGGTATGGGTCTATGGCAGCCGCATCAGCGGTCGCAGTCACGACGGCAGCGATCTGGACCTGGTCTTGCGCAGCCCAGAACTGAAAGAAATCCCGCTAAGTAAGCTCGTTGACTTGGAAGAAGCTCTGCGCGAGTCAACTCTTCCCTTTCTCATCGAAGCCCGGGATTGGGCGCGCTTGCCTGAAAGCTTTCATCGCGAAATCGCTCGATACTATGTTGTGCTGATGGGCCCGACTTGACGGCCATACCCCGAAGCAGCTTACGGATATATACCCCTGTACTCTAGCGCATCCACGATTCTCTGTATGGCGATGGTGTAGGCTGCTGTCCTCAGGTCCTGGCCGGTCTGAAGAGTGATCGCCAGAACGTCGTCCAGGTTGTCCAGCAATTTTCTTTTCATCTGATGCCGGATCTCACTCTCGTCCCACGAAAAGGCCTGCAAGTCCTGCACCCATTCAAAGTAACTGACCACCACGCCGCCGGCATTACACAGAATATCCGGAATGATCAGGACCCCCTTGTCTTCCAGAATGCGGTCAGCCTCAGGCGTAGTCGGCCCATTGGCTCCTTCGGCGATGACCCGTGCGTTGATTCTGTCTGCGTTTTCCTTGGTGATCTGCCCCTCCAGGGCCGCCGGAATCAGAACGTCTACATTCAACTCCAGTAGCTCCTCGCCTGTCAACGCGTCCGCACGCGGATAGCCTCCGACCGTCCCCGTCTCTTCAGCGTAATGTTTAAGATGGCGCGGATCCAGGCCGCGCTCGTCATATACTGCCCCGTTCACATCGCTGACCGCCACGACCTTGGCGCCCCGTTCGTGCATTGCCCGTGCAGCCCAACTGCCCACATTGCCGAATCCCTGAATCGCAACCGTTGCATCTTCCAGGTGAAGCCCTATGCGCCGGCGCAGCATGGCCCGGGTTACGTATGTGATGCCTAAGCCCGTGGCGTACTCCCTTCCCGCAGAGCCCCCCACAGCCAGCGGCTTACCCGTCGTCACCGCCGGCACCGAATAGCCCCGGTTCATGGAATAGGTGTCCATGACCCAGGCCATCACCCTCGCATCGGTTCCAACGTCCGGCGCCGGAATGTCCATCTCCGGGCCTATGAAGAGACTGATCTCCGACGTGTAGCGCCGGGTCATTGCCTGCAGCTCCCTCTCCGACAGCTCCTTTGGGTTCACGACCACACCACCCTTGGCGCCCCCGTAGGGCAGGTTCATCAACGCGCACTTCCACGTCATCCACATGGCCAGTGCCCGCGATTCGTCCAGGGTCACGTCGGGATGGTAGCGGATACCCCCTTTTGTAGGCCCCAACGCCGTGTTGTGATGCACCCGGAACCCGGTGAAATTTCGCATCGAGCCATCATCCATCACCACCGGGAAGTGCACGATCAGTTCCCGGCGCGGCATACTCAGATGTTCGCGCAGATCGTCGTCAAGATCCATGACACTGGCGACGCGATTCAACTGTTCCTGGGCCACGGAAAATGCACTGGCGCGCTGGACGGCGTGCGGCTGCGTTGACTCTGATTCAATCTCGGTTGACTGGGAGCCCGAAGGCGGATGCTGCTTGGAGGAACCGCCTGATGGCGGAGACTGTGGATCGGTTCTGGCAGGTGAAGGGCTCGAACCTTTTGGCTCTTGTACAAGGGAGCGGGCATCAGCTTGTCTTTCTGAGCTGCTCGCTTCCCGCGCCGCAGAATTCGAATTGTACCGTTTTTTCGTCATCGAAAAACCCCTCTTTGGTTGTAAGCTCAGACGCAACCGCCTGAGTCGCGTATCGCTCCTGAATACAGGACTTCTCGCAAAAAGCCCGCCTGCTGGACTTCGCGAACCTGCTCTACTTCATCAGCCCTCCCAGAAACGTTGCCGTGCGCCTCGTCGCCTCTGCCGGCGTCATATCCCCGCCAAACGCCTGGTGCATGGTGACGCAGCCGTCATAGCCTATCGTTCGCAAGCCGTCAAGAATAGTGGAAAAGTCGATGCCGCCGGGTGCGTCCAGGGGGCGCAACGTTGACATCACCGTGCCCCGCGTCCACGTCTCCATCGGTTGGACGCCGTCCTGCTCAGGCGTGTGGTTTTGCAGGTAAACGTTGAACAACCAGGGCTGGAACGCACGCAGTGTGGCCTCGCCGTACGCCTGGCCGCACAGGGCCAGATTGGCGGGCTCGTAAATGATGCCGAAATTGGGTCTGTCAACCTCTCTGAGCACCGCTACCGAACCCGCCACCGTCTCGAACAAGCTGCGCGTGTGGCTCTGATGCGCCAGCCGTATGCCCCGCTCGCGGGCCTCGTCTGCTGCCCGGCGCGCATGAACGATATCTTCCTCTTTCTTCATGCAGATTCGGATCAGATCCGCCCCCAGCGCCTCGGCCAGATCGAGCGAAGGGGTGATGTGCCGCAGGCTGTTCGGACCCTCTTCACTGTTTTCCGGGACAGGAAAATCGGCAGTCACCATCGAGACGGCCAGACCGTGTTCGTTTACCGTCTCCTTTACGCGTACAGCCGCCCCCGCAGGACTGTGGACGCCGACAACCGACGCACGCATACACAGGGCTTCGTATCCAGCGTCGGCCGCGATGCCCGCCAACTCCTCCAGGGGAATGGCGCTCTCGCGTTTGTTGTTGAAGCTCTCCGCGACCCGTACCGAAAGTGAAAGTTTCATAGCTTCGAGTATACAGGATCCCTGATTAAATGATAAGAATGCTTCTGTGTTATGCTGTCCCCACTAAAGGTCAAGAGCAATAGACGAAGGGCCTCCGCAGGCAACCAGCCACAAGCTCCAAAACATGCGCGTATTCCTCGACCAGCTGGGTTGCCGGCTCAACTTCAGCGAAAATAGCACACTCGCAGGCCGCCTCAACGCTGCCGGGCATCATGTCGTCGTTCGCCCCGAAGACGCCCACGTGATCGTGCTCAACACCTGTGCCGTCACTGCCCAGGCCGCGCGCAAGAGCCGCCAGGCCGCACGCCACCTCAACAAGCGCAACCCCGACGCCCGTATCGCCATGACCGGCTGCTACGCCACCCTTGCCCCCCAGGAGAGCGCCGCCCTTCCCGGCGTCGAACTGGTGGCCGACAACCAGTCGAAGGAGATACTGCACACCCTCCTCGAGCCCTGGAGCGCAGAGTTCTCCGATCCCCAGGATCTGGTCCGCATTCAGCCGCACGGCACCCCGTTCGCGCCCGCGTCCCCCGAAGAGGAGGGCGGCCGCACTCGCGCATTCGTCAAGGTCCAGGACGGCTGCCAGAACCGCTGCACATTCTGTATCGTCACTGCATTGCGCGGCGACAGCCGCAGCCGCACGACCGCCGACGTAGTCCGGGAAGTGCAGGCCCTCGTGGAGCGTGGATTCCGCGAAGCGGTCCTCACGGGTATCCACCTCGGAGCATACGGCAGGGACCTGCCTGGACGCCAGCGGACCGATCTCAAGGAGCTGACCGCGGCCATCCTCACCGATACCGATATCGCCCGCCTGCGCCTCAGCAGCCTGGAGCCCTGGGAGCTGGTCGGCGGCTTCTTTGACCTCTGGCAGCGCTGGCCCGGGCGGTTGTGCCCCCATCTGCATCTGCCTCTGCAGGCAGGCACTGACGCCCAGCTGCGCCGCATGGCCCGCCGTTGCACCGTTGCCAGCTTCCGCAAGCTTGTGGCCGGCGCCCGCGCAGCCATCCCCGATCTAGTCATCACCACCGATCTAATCGTCGGTTTTCCCGGTGAAACGGAGGCCGACTTTGAAGAAGGTCTGCGCTTTGTCGAAGAGATTCGCTTCGCCCACGCACACATATTCCCCTTCAGCCCCCGCGCCGGCACAGCCGCAGCCGGCTTCGATGGACAGGTACCAAAGACGGTCAAACGAGAGCGTTCGCGACGGATGCACCTGGCAATTGCCCACACAGCCGAAATGGAACGGAGAAGATTTGTCGGTACCGTTCGCCCGGTCTTGTGGGAAGGCAGCGGACAGCAGCTGACCGACAGGCCTGACACCCTTCTCTGGAGCGGCTTGACCGATAACTACCTGCGCGTCTCGGCCCAGGCCCCCGCGGCCTTTGACCTCACCAACCGGATCACCTCCGCACGCCTGGATGAACTTCACGGCGAAACCATGTACGGCGAACCTCTTCTGCCGGAGGTTCGCTCCGCAGGCATTTAGAGACCCCGTCCGACACAATTCCATTGGCCGCGTCGGCCTCCAAGGAGCATCTGATGCCCACAGAATCGTCAGCCGACCCCAATCAGTCCTCTGAGCTCGCAGTGAAACCGGGCAACCGCCGCGAGCAGTTCGGCTGGTACTTCTATGATTGGGCCAACTCGGCTTTTTCCACAACTGTCGGCTCCGTCTTCCTCGGCCCCTATGTCTCCAACCTGGCCGAACTGGCGGCCGGGCCAGACGGAATGGTCCGCCTTCTCGGTGTTCCAGTCGCCCCTTACTCATTCTTGTCCTACTGCATCTCGATTTCTGTAATCCTGCAGGTGTTTTTCCTGCCAATACTTGGGGCCATCGCCGATTATTCGAGCCTGCGCAAGAAGCTGATGCAGATCTTCGCCGTTGCCGGCTCCTGGGCCACCATGTTCATGTTTTTCGTTACCGACCAGACCTGGTGGCTGGGAGGCCTCCTTTTCATTTTCGCCAATCTCTGTTTTGGCGCCGCCATCGTCTTCTACAATTCCTATCTTCCTGACATCGCCGAACCGGATGAACGTGACCGCGTTTCCTCGGTAGGCTGGGCGCTCGGTTACCTGGGAGGCGGCCTTCTCCTGACGCTCAATCTTGCCTTCTTCCTCATGCGCGACACCTTCGGCGTCGACTCCGGGTTGGCCGTTCGCATCAACCTGTTCTCCGGCGGGCTGTGGTGGTTCGGCTGGTCTTTTGTCACCTGGAGGCTGTTGCGTTCGCGCGACACCGCCAGAGACCTCCCGCCCGGTGAGACCTATCTGTCGACAGGTCTCAAACAGCTATGGGAGACCTTCCAGGAGACTGCAAAGTATCCCCATACAATCCGCTTCCTGATCGCTTACCTGCTGTACAACGATGGCATCCAAACGGTGTTTGCGGTAGCCGCGGTATTTGCCGCAGCCCCGCTCCTGCAGGGCGGGCTGGAGATTGAGCAGGACGTCCTCACCATGGTTATTCTCATGATTCAGTCTGTGGCCTTTGCCGGCGCACTCCTCTTCGGCAGGTTGGCGGTTCGCGTCGGCGCCAAGAAGGCCCTGATCATCGGTCTCATCGTCTGGACGGTCGTTGTGATCTACGCCTACCTGGGACTGCGAGGGGAAAGCCGTATCCTGGAGTTCTGGATTCTGGGAGCGTTTATTGCCCTGGTGATGGGCGGCACGCAAGCGGTAAGTCGCGGCCTCTTCGCCAACATGATTCCGCAGGGCAAAGAAGCTGAATTCTTCTCCATCTACGAAGTCAGCGAACGCGGGACCTCTTGGCTGGGCCCGCTGGCATTCGGACTGGTCAACCAGTTCACAGGGAGCTTGCGCCCTGCTATAGTCTCGATAATTCTATTCTTCATGGTGGGGCTTGCACTGCTGCTGAGGGTAGATGTTCGCCGGGCTATCGCCGAATCGGGCAACACGCCGCCGGCAGTTGTCTGAACCGGCCAAACGCAAATTCAACCTACAAGTCCCACTCGTAAACGTTCCCAGTCCTGGCATCGATAACTATAGTCTGGCCGTCAACCAGTTCGTCCCAGTTTCCGGTTGCCTGCAGGACCGCCGGAATCCCTAACTCCACCGCCGCCAGCGCCGCGATGCTGTCTGGCGCCGATTCCGCAGTGATCAAACCCCCGGCATGGTAGACCAGGTCCATACTGACTTGGTTCAGCTCCTCCGCCACCAGTATGTCCTGCGTCGTCATCATCCGGTCCTGCAACGCCTGTTCAAGCGGGTCCTGTCCCGGCTTTAGCCGCACTACGCGCCCGCTCATACGTCGGTTGCCCACGCCCTGACCATGCATCAGCACTCTGGCTATGCGCCGGACCGTCATCAGATTCGTTTCTCCCGGAACGCCGCCAACCACGCCGCCTGTCACCACCGTTACATCTCCCTGCTGGACAAATCCGGCGCGCAAGGCAATGCGCACCGCGTCCTCCAGCATCTCGTCGATGGTGTTCATGCGCTGGCCCATCAACGGAAATACACCCCAGTAGAGTGCCAGCTGGCGGTAAACGAGGTGGCTGGGCGTCACCGCGATAATGGGAACCGACGGGCGGAACCGCGCCAGCTTTTTGGCCGTTGCCCCCCTAGCCGTGGGCGCGATGATAGCCGCCGCACCAACATCCTCCGCAGTCGCGACAGTGGCCTGGCTGACAGCTTCGGCTACCGTTGGCGCGCCCCCCGAACTCTTGCCCGTTCCCTGCTCCGCACTGTCCGCCACAGTGCCAAAGAAGCCGTCCACCGCCTGCTGAGAGGGCCGGTAGTGCGGTTGGGTAACACTTCGCACTCGCTCCGCCTCTTTGGCAATACTTGCCATCGTCTGGACCGTCTGAACCGGATAGTTGCCCGCGGCTGTCTCCCCGGAGAGCATAATGGCATCGCTCCCGTCCAGCACGGCATTCGCAACGTCGCTGGCTTCGGCACGCGTCGGACGCGGGTTGCGAATCATCGATTCCAGCATCTGTGTCGCCGTTATAACAGGTTTATCAGTGCCGATACAACGGGCGATGATCATCTTCTGGATCATCGGCACAGCTTCCGGGCTGGTCTCGATCCCCAAGTCCCCTCGTGCCACCATCAGGCCGTCCGATGCCTGAATGATCTCCTCGATGTTCTCCACCGCTTCCGGCTTTTCAATCTTGGAGATAATCGGCGTGGCCCGTCCTAAAGGCGCGCGGCTCTGCACGACCTTTCGCAGCGCTTGAACATCGGCTGCCGTGCGCACAAAGCTGAGCGCGATCCAGTCGGCCTGATGTTCCAGAGCGAAATCGACGTCCACACGGTCCTTTTCGGTCATTGAAGGAACGGTCAGCTTGGTTTGAGGAAGGTTCATTCCCTTTCGATCCTGCAAAATGCCCCCGACGATCACCCGCGTTCGCACCGTCGTTTCGGTCGCGTCGATCACCTCCAATTCGAGCAGACCGTCATCCAACAGAATCCGTTCCTGAGATTCTCCCGCCGTCTGCAGCGTCGTACTGCGTCGACCCTCCTCGATGCTGGCCGGGACTTCCTTGTTCTGGATCGGCACGCGCCCCGGTTCGCCGATAATCTCGTCGGTTGTCAGAATCAACTCTTCACCAGCCGCCAGCGGCACGCCCCCAGGCTGCATTTCGCCCACACGCAGTTTCGGTCCTTGCAGGTCAACCAGAATCGCTACCGGCCGGTTGCGCTCCTGGGCAATCTCACGAATAGTGTGAATATTCCGGGCATGGAATTCGTGGTCGCCGTGGCTC